>NZ_CALNAT010000036.1 GCF_937873925.1 uncultured Proteiniphilum sp.
GTGCAAAGTTGTGCCGTCGGATAAAGTAAGCCTTGACCTTTTTCCTTTCGGGACGACAAGTTGGCTGTATTCTGTGGTATTCACTTCAGCAAGTGATTTACCTGTCACCTGAATACTATCGGTATTATATGCGATGTCCGCCTCTTTCTCTTCAATAGTGATCAGTTGATCGGATGAGACATACAACTGAATATCTTTTGAATCAGAATCTACGGATAACGAATTTTCATTTACAAAATCCAACAATCCCGGATCCTGATTATTAGGTTTATAAATCTGGTGGATAACCAATAAAAGCAAAACAGAGGCTGCGCTGGAAAGCCAGTAAAATAGCGTTTTCCGTTTTCTTCGTTGCGCTACGCGATGCTGAAAAGCATCATGGTATACATCTGCTTGTTCTGACGTAAGAGAATAATCATTTAAGCGAACCTGGGTCTTATACAGCTCTATAGCATCCTCTATCAAAGATTTTAATTCAGGACATTCTACCATAACTTTTGTCCAGTATGCATTGTCTTTCTCTAATTGAAAGAGATTCCATCTCAAAAAATCATCATCTTTGAGAAAGTCAATAGCCTTGTATCCCTGATATTTGTTTACCTCCATCTATGATGTATTCTGTTGATTGTTTTGATAGATACGAATAAGTTGTTTTTTTGTGAGTGCTTTCCCGGATTAATTTAGTTAATAAAAGTTATGGACTAAAATCCACTGTATAAAAGCCCGATAAAGACAAGCATGGGCAATATTTTATTTTCTTTCCTGATTGTATGGATGGCTTGTGAAACCAACTTACGGATAGCCATTTCTGATTTATCCATCATTTCTGAAATTTCGCTATACGCAAGTTCTTGTATATAACGTAGATAAAGGGCCTCTTTTTGTGACGATGAGAGTACGGATAATAAATTTTCTATTTTTTGCTGTATTATCATGCGGTCTTCATCTTCGATAATTTCATCCAACACAGTAGTTTTGATCGAAAAATTCAACACTTCTCCATCAATATCACCGATCTTCGCAAATGATTTCGATTTAAAAAGATCATACAACCGGTTTTTCAATGATTTAAACAGAAAATATTTAAAATGTTCTACGGAGGTAAGATGTGGTTTATCAAAAAAGACCTTTAGGAAAACATCTTGCACGGCATCCATTACATATTTCTCCTCCGCACCCAAGCTTCTGCCATAAGCATACAGGTCATTGACAAAATATTTGTAAAAGAAAGAGAATGCCTCTTCATCTCCCTCTCTAAACTTTATAAAATTATGTGCTATCTTTTCGGGTGTCACCTCCATGTATTACACATTTCCTTGGGTTGGAGTCAATCAGAAATTCCATATTTTATTTCTATTACGCAGCAAATCTAATGAAAGCCGAGAGGCAAGCCAAACTTGTTTGAATTATTCCGATTAGAGAGATCAGAACGAGTTTACTCGTTATGCCGAACGCAGGAATAATCTAACTTGTTGAACTTGTCCGAGGCGTATCTTAGATTCTACAAATATAGAGCATTTGGGAAATAAAAACAAAAAAAATCAGTCCTCCTCCTCTTCGTCGGGATAATAGGGTTTGGGCGGTTGGATCGTGGGAAATATCCTGCGTACATTCCCGGCAATTATGTCGGCAAACTCTTCTACATCCATATTCAGCGCCTGCGAAGTCTGCAGGTAGACCTGACGGATGGGCATTTCCCCTTCATCGGTTTCACAGAAAAGTGAATCAATAGGGATCAGTTGCATGGAATCTACATTGATATTGTCTCCGATGGAGAAGAGAAAACCTTCTTTGACAAGCCGCTCGGTAAGTTCCGGCTTACCCCGGTAGCCATGAATGATCCAGGGTCGGGAAGGTTTAACCTCTCTTCTGATCTGTATCAATTCTTCCCATGCCTTCACGCAGTGAATGATTACCGGCTTCATCAATTTTTCCGAGAGTTCGATATGTTTTTTGAAAACAGGTATCTGCAGATCGAATGAGGGTCCCTTTAATCTGTCCAAACCGGTTTCTCCTATGGCAATAATACGGGGATTGGATGCGATTTCGGACAGATACGCCATCTGAGTGTCGCTTTCTTCCGAATACCAGGGATGGATTCCACACGAAAAAGCGTGACGCGAATAGGACTCTTTGGCTACTTCAAATTCAAGGGGATAGACATCGAAGATACACGAGTGATAGGGATCATCGCTATCCTCAATAAAAATCTGATGGGTGTGTACGTCGTAAAATTCCATATTTTAATTGACCTCTGCTTTCGGCTGGTGTTTTTTAGGCTTCGGCTCGGGTACGGGATCATACCCCGACCCTCCCCACGGATTACAACTTATAATGCGCCTGGCAGACAAATAAAAGCCTTTGAAAGGTCCATGTTTTTTGAGTGCCTCTATCGTATACTGCGAACAGGTAGGCGTATACCGGCAACTGGGCGGCGTGAGCGGAGAAATGACGGCCCGGTAGAAATAGACCGGCAGAAGCAGGATCCACGTCAGTACATTCTTAATTATTTTCAGCACTGTTTTCTTTCTTCAATCCGGTGATTCAATTCTCTTAAAGCTTTCCGCACCCCTTTGTCTACAGTAGCATAATCACACGGTTTATCTGCCACACAGATAAATGCCGCGTCCAAATGTTCGTTTTCTGCCAATTCCCGGGAGGGAA
Organism: uncultured Proteiniphilum sp.; assembly: GCF_937873925.1. Classification (GTDB taxonomy): domain Bacteria; phylum Bacteroidota; class Bacteroidia; order Bacteroidales; family Dysgonomonadaceae; genus Proteiniphilum. Next base: position 2,665 of record NZ_CALNAT010000036.1, read on the forward strand.
ACAGATGCTTATTGAGTCGGTAGGCCTCTCTTACAAGCCGTTTCATCCGGTTACGATCTACAGCTGACTTAATCCTTCTCTTAGGAATGGAGATGAGTATCGACAGCGGCACTGTCCCGTTCTGCGTCGTTTTCAGATATACGATCCGAAAGGGGTACGACATAAAGGAGCAACCCTGGGCAAAGAGGGTTTCCACTCTTTTTTCGCCTGTTATCCGCTCTTTTTTTGTAAACCTAAAGCGCTTTTCTTCGTTCGATTTCATCAGACTATTTCTTTCAGACTTTTTCTCCGTTTGACATAGTCTAAACAAGTTTTACCTCTGTCCTCACTTATCGAAAAAGTTTCCGCAACGACATAATGCAAACAAGTTTGCTTTCTGTGCGTATTGCTTAAGAAATAGTTCATAACTAAAATGCAATCCTCCGAAAGCAATTACATTGACAAAGATAATTGTTTTTGGAATCAATCGTTACAGATTCGGAAAAAAATCAGGCGTAATATTTGTGGTTTTCTTTCAGAAAGGCTTCCAGTGCGGCAGCCATGGAAGGATAATCGGGCTGCGGAGCTTCACAGTCGAGTCTCAGTTCCGCATCCGTCACCGCTTTTGCCGTAGCGCTACCGAAGCATCCTATGGCTCGGTCACCCTGTTTGAAATCGGGAAAATTCTTCAATAACGATTGTATTCCCAACGGACTGAAGAAGACGATCATATCGTAATCGAACTTTTCATCTTTATCGAATTCGTTACTTACCGTCCTGTACATTACACTCTTGGTATAGTTTATCTTCTTTTCATCAAGGAAATTGGTCACTTCATCATTGTGTTCTTCGGGAACAGGGAAAAGGAATTTTTCCTTGGCATGTTTGGTGAAAGCGTTGTTCAGACCATCAATCTTACCGGTCTGGCTAAAAAAGATCTTTCTTTTCCTGTAGACAATGTACTTTTGCAGATAGAGCGCGACAGTCTCCGAAATACAGAAATATTTCATTGTCTCGGGAATAACGATCTTCATCTCCTCACAGATCGAGAAAAATTTATCGACCGCTGTTCTTGCGGTAAAAATGATCGCCGTAAAATCGGGTATATTGATCCGTTGATGACGGAACTCTTTCAGGGAGACCCTCTCCACTTTGATCAAAGGATAGAAATGGATGTCAACATGAAATTTTTCCGCTATCTCGTAATAGGGCGATTTTTCGCTACTCGGCTTAGGTTGTGATATGAGAATCTTCTTTACTTTCCGGGCGTTCATATAATGTTATCTCCTGCAATAGTTATAGCTGAAAGTACTCCCTTATACAATAGCAAATAAGGTGCAATTTCAGTCCCGCAAAGATAGACAAAAAAATAGAAAAGGCCGATCTTATTTTTAACAAAAATATTTAACAACTCAATATAAATGGCCAGTCGACTAATAAAAAAAACTACAATAAGGGTGATTAGTATAATATTTCTCACTTCATGTAAATAAACATAAAAAACGACAGGAAGAAAGAATACAATTCCAAGGATCTCCATCATCCGGGAGTAGTAGGTGATCCAACTCTTCATTTCGTTTTGCAGGAAGAAAGTACCGATCAGCCTGTAGCCCAGAATTTTAAGGTTGATCAGCAGGGCAAGGCCCGCAAAAATTCCCACAAAACCGAGCGAATTCGCGGCAATGGAAAATACAGAGAGTCCCTTGCCCCACAGCCACGTGAAAAGGAGAATGGAGAAAATCATGACGGTTTGAAGGATCAGATAGAACTCTCCCCAGGCTTCCGTTTTGGTTACCTGGCTTTTATGGATGGAGGTGGAATTTTTTCCGCGGGTGAATACATTTTTAAAGTTACCTTTCAGGGCTGTTCCTTCCCATCGAAAGATAAAGGCAAAGATCATAAAACTGAAGAGGAAGAGAAGAAATAAAACAGAATGTATCCATGGGGAAAAAGGCATTGCCGCACCCACACTTCCGTCAGGCAATAAGTGCATGGGAAGGGCTACATCTTTTTCAAAATCAAAGAAAAGCCGGGTACTGTCTGTGGAAAAAAAATCATACTGACCGAAATTCATCTGCCATGACTCCGGAACGGCCTGCTCCACTTCAGCCTTCAAATAGTAAGGGAGAATGTCGCGAGTAGTATCTGAAACCAGTACCATACTTTTCAGTGCAGTTCAACCATTAATCATACTTAGTGCAACCGGGATTCCAGTCGGGCATGGTACGGATCAGGTCGACAGCCGCTTCCGGGCTGACAGCGACCTGCCACAACTCCCGATAGACCTCCTTCATAAACTTTTCACTGATCATCTTCTCTAAAAATGAAAGGAGTGGTTGATAATAATTATTGATATTCAAAATAATAACCGGTTTGTGATAGAGACCCAGCTGTCTCCAGGTGATGATCTCCGCCAACTCTTCCAACGTCCCCATTCCACCGGGGAGGGCGATTACTGCATCGGCCGATTTCACCATGGCAGCCTTCCGCTCGTGGATGGTTTCGGTGATGATTGTTTCGGTAAGGAGGGCATGTCCCCAACCGGCATCGACCATGAACTGCGGGATAATCCCTTTTACCCTGCCTCCGTTTTTCAGCACAGCATCGTTCAAAGCCCCCATCAATCCTTCCCTTCCGGCGCCATTCACGCAAGTGATGTTATTCTCCGCGAGCAACTCGCCCAATCTCGATGCAGCATCAAAATAGAGGGGGTCTATCTCCGCACTGGAGGCACAATAAACCACTACTTCCCTGTTTCCGTTTTCCATCTTTTCGCTTCAATCCCGTTCAGTTTAAAGACTTCATCTATTTCAGATTCAAGATTCAAAATCCCAAATCCAAAATCAACCTTCCCACTCCTTCACCTTTCCGCCTTCCCACCTTATTAAAACTATTATAAACCGAACTCTTTTCTGATTTTATCTACATAATCCAATTTCTCCCAGGTAAATAACTCTACCTCCACCCGTAACGGCTCGGGCATATAGCGTGAATTGAATACTTTCTTCACCACTTTCGGCTCACGCCCCATATGTCCGTATGAAGCTGTTTCCCTGTAAATCGGATTACGCAATCTCAGCCGCTGTTCAATGGCTTTGGGACGCAAGTCAAACAATATCCCGATCTTTTTCGCGATCTCCGCATCCGAAAGATCCACATTGCTTTTCCCAAAGGTGTTGACATAAATATTCATCGGCTCAGCCACGCCTATGGCGTAAGAGACCTGGATCAGCATCTCCTGGGCGACGCCCGCTGCCACCATATTTTTAGCGATGTGCCGCGCCGCATAGGCTGCCGAACGATCTACTTTCGAGGGGTCTTTTCCGGAAAAGGCGCCACCTCCATGGGGGGCTTTTCCGCCGTAAGTATCCACAATAATTTTCCGGCCTGTCAGGCCGGTGTCTCCGTGCGGACCGCCTATTACGAACTTGCCTGTCGGGTTCACATGGAGAGTGATCTCCCCTTCAAACAGGTGATGCACATCTTTTCTCCCTTTGTACTGAGCCTGTACACGTGGGATCAGGATTGTCTTCACATCCGACCTGATGCGCGACTGCATCTTCCTGTCGGCTTCGAGCGCCGCTTCTTTCGTACTGTTCTTGGGCCTTTCGAACTCATCATGCTGGGTAGAGATCACAATAGTGTCGATGCGTTGAGGCACTCCCTCTTCATTGTATTCAACCGTCACCTGCGATTTGGCATCGGGACGCAGGTAGGGCATCAACTCCGGCTCATTCTTCCGGATATTGGCCAGTTCCTGCAGCAGGGCATGGCTCAGATCGAGAGGCAAAGGCATATAGTTTTCAGTCTCGTCGGTAGCATAACCGAACATCATTCCCTGGTCCCCGGCTCCCTGATCCATAGGATCGGCTTTCTGGTCCACACCGCGGTTGATGTCGTCCGACTGTTCATGTATACTGGAAAAAACGCCGCATGAGAGCGCTTCGAAACGATATTCGCTTTTAGTATAACCGATCCCTGCAATGACATCACGTGCCACTTCGGCTACATCTACGTAAGTATTTGATTTTACTTCGCCGGCCAGCACAACCTGTCCGGTCGTCACCAGGGTTTCACAAGCTACTTTTGAATTACGGTCGTATGCCAAAAATTCATCGACCAAAGCATCCGATATCTGATCGGCTACTTTATCGGGGTGTCCCTCGGACACCGA
>NZ_CALNAT010000037.1 GCF_937873925.1 uncultured Proteiniphilum sp.
GGCCGGTGAAGAACCGAATTGCCGTTCCATCTCCAGGACGGTTTTTTCCGTAATACGCCCTACAGTGCCTCTCCATCCCGCATGTATAGCCGCAACTACCTCATTCCGCCTGTCGAACAGAATGATCGGTACACAATCAGCGGTGGTGGCACACAAGAAAATGTCTTTCTCTCCCGTAATGGTCGCATCAACCCCGTACAGGGTCTCGATGGCATCGGCATAATCGAGGCTGAGGAAGTTCCTGTCTACCGTCAACACGTTGGTCCCATGCGTCTGGTGGGGAATGATGAACTGACTTATATCCATATAGAACATGCGGGCAAGTATTTCCCGGTTCTCACTTATATTCAATGGACTGTCGTCCGAGAAATTCCCCATATTAAAGGAAGAGAAGGAACCGTCGCTCACCCCACCCGCGCGGGTAGTAGTGAAATGAACAATATTCTTCTCCCTGTCGAACAGATCGAACAGAAGCAGATTGCTGTACTGGGGATGTGGTTTCATCTCTAAACGTTAAAAATCCTCCTCGGTGTAATTGTCGTCCTCCTCCGGCTCCTCTTCCTCCCCAAGCAAAGGGTCACCGCCGGGAAATTCTTCTTCCGGCTCAAATGTCAGCCCGGAGAGATCGAGCTTCCTGTGAACCAATGTATCGCGCGATGCCGATATCGGAACATAATCCTCCGAATTCAGTTCGCGCCACAGCATATCTTTCAGCGCCGGAATTCCATACCCCGTAATGGAAGAGATAAACAGGTAAGGAATATCAGGCAGGCCGAATGCCATCTCCTGCATCAGCTCCTCATCGAGCATATCCGCTTTCGATATGGCCAACAGATGTGTTTTATGCAGCAACTCGGGATTGTACTGGGTCAGTTCATTCAACAAAATATGGTACTCTTCCCGGATATCGTCCGCATCGGCAGGAATAACAAAGAGTAACAAAGAGTTACGCTCTATATGCCGGAGAAATCGCAGGCCAAGCCCTTTCCCCTCACTGGCACCCTCGATAATTCCGGGGATATCGGCCATCACAAACGACTTTCCGTCACGATATTCCACAATACCCAAATTGGGTTGGAGTGTGGTAAAGGGATAATTGGCGATCTTCGGTTTTGCGGCCGACACCACCGAAAGCAGGGTAGACTTCCCCGCATTCGGAAAACCAACCAATCCCACATCCGCCAACAGCTTCAACTCAAGGATTATCCACCGCTCTTCATACGGTTCGCCCGGCTGCGCATAGCGGGGTGTCTGATTCGTAGCCGACTTAAAATGAACATTGCCCTGGCCTCCACGGCCCCCCTTCAACAAGGTCACTTCCTGTCCGTCTTCCGTGATATCACACAAATACTCTCCGGTATGCGCGTCATAGGCGACAGTACCGCAAGGCACTTCAATCACCTTACTCTCGCCCTTTTTCCCGGAACGCTGGGACTTCGAGCCGCCTTCACCGTGTCCGGCAAAGATATGCCGCTGATACCGCAAATGGAGCAATGTCCAGTAATTACGATTGCCACGGAGTATAATATTTCCTCCGTCACCCCCGTCACCCCCGTCGGGCCCCCCCTTCGGGATATATTTTTCTCTTCTCAGATGGGCTGAACCGCGCCCTCCTTTCCCGGATCTACAGAAAATCTTTACGTAATCTACAAAATTTATTTCCGCCATTCTTACTTCACTAACGTGTCAATTTCTTTTTCGATGGAACGGAAGATCTCGTCGACAGAGCCAACCCCTTCAATCTTTTTTAATATTCCGCGTGCCCGGTAAAACTCTTTAAGGGGTGCAGTCTGTGTATGGTACACTTTCAGCCTCGATTCAATGGTTTCCCGGTTATCATCCTTCCTGCCCGAGATCTCACCCCGTTTCAGCAGGCGATCGATCAATTCCTTTTCGTCTACCTCCAGGTTGACAACGGCATGTACATCCTCGCCATGCTTCTGAAGCATCTTACCCAGTGCTTCCCCCTGAGCGAGCGTACGCGGAAATCCATCAAAAACAAATCCTTTAATATGCCCGTTTTTCCCGATCAAACCTTCCAATATATCAATCACCAGTTCATCCGGCACAAGTTCCCCTCTCGACATATAGGTATCTGCCAGCCTTCCCAGTTCTGTGCCCGCTTTGATCTCGTCACGCAGTATTTCTCCAGTGGAGAGGTGTTTGAGTCCGTACTTTTCAACCAGTTTCGCGCTTTGTGTTCCTTTTCCCGATCCGGGAGCTCCAAAAATCACTATATTCAACATAGCCCTCTTTCATTAAGTTGCAAAGATACGATTTTTTATCTTCTTACCGGTAGATGCTATCCCCTTTTCATCCTGGCTGTTCTTTCTGAAATTAATGAACGTTTTCGTTAAGCTAAATGAGATGCTAATGAACCAATCTCCTCATCATATGTTTATAGAAAGAAACGACTAACTTGTGAACATTAACACCCTCTACAATGAAAAAAGACGAATTCAAACAGAAAACGCACGATGTGGTGAATGAATTGGCCGACTACATCTCCAAACTGGAAGATAAAGCAGGCGAAATCGCAGATGAAGCGAAAGAAGAGTATCGCGAACGACTCGAGAATCTGAAGGAGATCAAAAATAACCTGTCTGCAAAACTGGACGAGTATGAACAAATCGCAGATTCCAAGTGGGATGTGGTGAAAGAGAGCGCAGGCAATTTTTTTGCCTCGGTAGCCGATTCATGGAAAGAGAATTTCGGCAGGGTGGCCGACGCATTCAAAAAAGAGAAAGCTGCGGACGATACCGATCCGGCCGTCTAACAAAAAAGAAACACAGACATACGCTGAATGTCAAAAGTAAAAAAATCCAGCACTGAACAAGCAGCGTTGGATTTTTTATTTTGAGGTACCTGGCGGATTCGAACCGCCGTCGACGGTTTTGCAGACCGGCGCCTAACCACTCGGCCAAGGTACCAATTGCCTTCAAAATAGGCTGCAAAGGTAGGATATTTTTTTGATTTATAAAAAGAATCCTTCGCTTTTTCTTTTTCTTCATCGCTCCTTTTTTATCAATTTATTTTTCACATTACCCCCGGGCTGTTTTTTCGGACAAAGTTCCCTGCAGTGACAATTAAATCAGGTTACGCGAGGGATTTTCTGCATTTCCCAAGACAACCTTTCCGGGCAATCCGTAGCCCTACGAGAACAAGAGCCGGAAAGCGTCGCTCACCTTTTTCACCTGCTGCACATCGATCTTCATCTTTTTATTGAATCCTTTCAGATTGTTGAAAGGGACAAGGATACGCGAAAAGCCCAGTTTTTCGGCCTCCTGAATGCGCTGCTCTATGCGGTGCACAGGTCGTATCTCGCCGGATAACCCCACCTCGCCGCAGAGACAGGTGTCGTTCTCGACCGTCATATCGAGACTGGACGAAAGCACGGCGCTGATGATCGCGAGATCCATACCGGGATCACTCACACGCAAGCCGCCGGCAATATTCAGGAAGACATCCTTTTGCGCCAGCTTGAACCCGGCCCGCTTTTCGAGGACGGCCAACAGCATGTTCATCCGCCGGATATCAAATCCGGTAGCGGAACGTTGGGGCGTACCGTACGCAGCGGTGCTTACCAACGCCTGCGTTTCGATCAGGAAAGGGCGGACGCCCTCAACGGCTGCGGCAATGGCTACGCCGCTCAGGCCGTCATGGTTCTGGGTGAGCAGGAGTTCCGACGGGTTACTCACCTCGCGCAATCCTGTCCGGTTCATTTCATAAATCGCCAACTCCGCAGTGCTGCCGAACCGGTTCTTTACGGCACGAAGGATACGGTACATATAGTGTTGGTCCCCTTCAAACTGCAACACGGCATCCACCATATGTTCCAGGATTTTGGGGCCCGCTATGCTCCCCTCCTTGGTGATATGGCCGATCAGCAACACCGGTGTACCCGACTGTTTGGCAAATTTAAGCAGCAGCGAAGCACATTCGCGCACCTGAGAAATGCTGCCGGGAGACGACTCCAATGCCTCATTGTATATGGTCTGTACGGAATCGATGATCAACAGTTGCGGAGCCACCTTCCTGACATGCTTAAAAATTTCATCGAGGTTGGTCTCACATACGATCAGACAGTCATCATTTTTTATACCGATCCGGTCGGCACGCAATTTTAACTGTCCTGCACTCTCTTCCCCCGAAACATAGAGAGACTTCACGCCACTGAGTTTCAGAATGGTTTGCAATACCAATGTCGATTTCCCGATGCCCGGTTCTCCACCGACCAGCACGACCGATGCCGGCACCAACCCTCCGCCCAGCACGCGGTTCAATTCCCCGTCGTTCATATCGATCCGCGGCAGTTCGTCGGCCTTGATTTCGCTCAGCGCCATTGGCTGGCTCTTCACCTCCCTGAAAGAACGGGTATCTTCCTGTTTCGCAGCAGCATCCTTACGTACCAGTTCCTCTACGAAGGTCGACCATTCACCGCAGGCAGGGCATTTCCCCATCCACTTGGGAGATTCATACCCGCAACTGGAGCAAAAATATACAGATTTCAGTTTCGCCATGTAGTCGTTGTTTAGAGAGGTAAAGATAGAGAAATTTCTTGTACTTTTGTATCGTATATAAATCGATCACAGATGTCAGTTATTCATACGTTCATTTCCAAATCGCTGAATATTCCTATCAGAAATGTAGAGAACAGTATCAAACTGCTGGAAGAAGGGGCCACCATCCCTTTTATCAGTCGCTACCGGAAGGAGGTGACAGGAGGATTGGATGAGGTGAAGATATCCAATATAAAAGAGTTGAATGAAAAGTACCTGGAACTCGAGAAACGAAAGGAGTATGTACTCAAGTCGATTTCGGAACAGGAGAAACTGACTCCGGAGCTCGAAAAACAGATCACCGGTTGCTGGGACAGCACAGAACTCGAAGATATCTACCTGCCCTATAAACCAAAACGGCAGACCCGTGCTGAAATTGCGCGCAAGAACGGACTGGAATCTCTCGCCGAATGGTTGATGACACAACAGAACGGCTCAGTAGAAACAAAAGCTGCGCAATATCTCAATGAGAATGTGCCCGATGCGGAATCAGCGCTGAAAGGGGCACGCGATATCATTGCCGAATGGGTGAACGAAGATGCCCATGCACGCCAGACAGTGCGAAATATATTTGCCCGCGATGCGGTGATCACCTCAAAAGTTATGAAAGGAAAAGAGGAAGAGGGGGAGAAATACAGGGACTATTTCGATTTTTCCGCACCCTTGTCACGTTGTCCGTCGCACCGCCTCTTAGCGATTCGCCGTGGTGAAGCAGAAGGATTTCTGCGGGTGTCCATTTCCCCTGATGATGAAAAATGCCTCGACAGGCTTGTGCCGCGCTATGCCAAAAATGATACCAAAGCGGCTGACCAGGTGGAAGATGCGGTGACCGACGGCTACAAACGTTTACTAAAACCTTCCATAGAAACTGAATTTGCCAACCTCTCCAAAGAGCAGGCCGACGAAGCGGCTATCGCCGTCTTCGCGGAAAACCTGCGCCAGTTGCTTCTGGCTCCCCCTTTGGGACAGAAACGCATCCTTGGTGTCGATCCCGGTTACCGCACCGGCTGCAAGTTAGTTTGCTTAGACGAACAGGGGAACCTGCTGCATAACGAGACCATCTACCCACATCCTCCGCAGAACGAATTTACCAAATCGGCAAGCAAAGTGGTGAAACTGGTCTCCACCTACCGCATCGATGCCATCGCTATCGGGAACGGTACGGCAAGCCGTGAAACGGAACGCTTTATTACCAACCTGCGGTATGAGAAAGAGGTGAAAGTGTTCGTTGTGAGCGAAAGCGGCGCATCGGTCTATTCCGCCTCGAAGACAGCCCGCGAAGAGTTCCCCGAATATGATGTAACGGTGCGCGGGGCCGTCTCCATCGGACGGAGGTTGAGCGATCCGCTTGCCGAACTGGTGAAGATCGATCCCAAGTCGATCGGTGTAGGCCAATACCAGCATGATGTGGACCAGACGAAACTGAAGCGCTCGCTCGACCAGACAGTGGAGAACTGCGTGAATCTCGTGGGAGTGAACCTCAATACGGCCAGCAAGCACCTGCTCACCTACGTATCGGGATTGGGCGAGGCACTGGCGCAGAATATCGTGAATTACCGCGCGGAGAACGGCCCGTTCCGTTCGCGCAAGGAACTGAAGAAAGTACCGCGTCTGGGCGAGAAAGCATTTGAACAATGCGCAGGATTCCTACGCATTCCCGATGCGGAAAACCCGCTGGATAATTCCGCCGTACATCCCGAAAGTTATGCAATTGCGGAACGGATGGCCAAAGACCTGCAATGCACAGTGAAAGAGCTGATCCGAAACAAACCTCTGATCGAGACTATCGACATTAACCGGTACAAAACGGAAACCGTGGGCGAAGAGACGCTTACGGATATATTGCAGGAACTGGAAAAACCGGGACGGGATCCGCGCACCAAGGTGCAGGTATTGGAATTTGACCCCGGTATCCGCACCATTAACGACCTGAAAGAGGGAATGACACTGCCGGGCATCGTTACCAACATCACCAATTTCGGCTGTTTCGTGGATGTGGGCATCAAGGAAAACGGGCTGGTACATATCTCGGAACTGGCCGACCGCTTCATCTCCAACCCCACCGAAGTGGTTTCCCTTCATCAACATGTAAAGGTCAGGGTGTTGTCAGTCGATTTGGAACGCAAACGGATCCAATTAAGCATGAAAAATGTGTAAAAGCAGGAAGGGGATTAGCTGGCTGGATTAATACAAATGCAAAAAGAGAATAGCATCACCTTGGTGACGTACCCTCTTTTTGCTGTAAAAAATATTTCATACGATTAAACTACTTATTTTCAAAGACATCGTATGGAACTTTTTCGTTAAACGAGTGCAGAGTAAATTTATTTACTTTGCCGAGTGCAGAAAAAGTCTAACTTTAGTGAACTCGCTTTACTCATCTTCTTGAGTGTAATGATGTTCATGCTCGTTTCAGACGGCAGTAACACAAGGATTCTGCCGACGAATTGATAATATCTTACTTGAGATTTTTATAGAGTGAAGAAGGAAAATATATCTGAAATCCTACATTCAAAGACAATCCGTTGGAACTACCCGATCCGAATGTCCCATTGTAAAGCAATAAACCTTCTACGGCCACATTCTCACTCAGGAAATAAGAATAACCCGGACCGAAATTCACATTAAAACCGACATCGGCACCTCTGGCACCCCCAATTCCTGCTCCTGCTTCCAAAAACCAACGACCTTGTCTCAGTAGCGTATCAAATTCTCTTTCTCCGAAATAATAACGACCGAACGCGTTCACATTGTACCCATACGCATCATCGCCCGGTTGAGCCGTATAGCTCAGACCCACCTTTCCACCAATGGCCACATTATCCTGAATAAAATAACCTACACGCGGGGTTAAGGTAATATTGAAAACGTTGTCATCTCCCAATCCCAGTTTCAGATCTCCGATGCCACCGCCTACCAGCGTACTGCCTTTCTGAAGTTGAGCACTAGCAATACCTATAGAGCAGGCAAAAATCAATACAGTACTAAACAAAATTTTTTTCATTTCTTGAAGTTTTAGTGATTCTACATAAATGTTATTTACTTCTGAGGCGTTTCAATTCGGCCGCAGTTTCTATTACAACAACCTCTTTTTCATTTTGTTTACAGTACTTTTCAAAAATCCAATATCAATTGTGGTTCAATAAGCCGAAAACTCTTCCGGTGGTGGGGCGTAATACCATACTGACTGATCGCCTCACGATGCGCTTTGGTAGGGTATCCTTTATTGCGGTGCCAGTCGTATGCGGGATGTGCTTTATGGAGTTGCTGCATATATTCATCACGGTATGTCTTTGCAAGGATCGAAGCGGCAGCAATAGAACGGTATTTCGCATCTCCCTTGATCACACAGGTATGGAATATGTTGCCGAAAGGACGGAAACGGTTACCATCCACCAGAATATGTTCAGGAGGTATAGCCAGATGAGCTAAAGCGCGATGCATCGCCTTTACGGAAGCCCATAAGATATTGATCTCGTCGATCTCTGCCGGAGAGCAGGCTTCCACAGCATAACACAGCGCTTTTTTTTCGATGATTATCCGTAATTTAGCCCGTTCTTTCTCCGAAAGCTGTTTAGAGTCATTCAATCCGTCGCAATGAAAATTATGAGGCAGAATCACCGCCGCAGCAAAAACAGGTCCTGCCAGGCAACCACGCCCGGCTTCATCACATCCCGCCTCCAAACGGCCCGGTTCCATGCAGATCATCAAAGGATCGAATTTAGCTTTACTCCTCTTCATAACTATAATTCAAGATTCAAGATTCAAAATTCAGAATTTTCTATTGAAAAGGAATTACCACCCGGTTATCTTCCGGCGGAAAATCGAACGCGAATGAATCCTGATCGGCCTCGCTGCCCATCAGGTCGGCAAAAATGCGGATCGCCATCTTCAGGGCCATATCCGGTTTCTCATCGCCCCGCACATGTATCAGGTTCAGCTTCACGATCACATCGGTGAGTGCATCGAGCGTCTCCTCCGGCATGGGTATATCCAACCCGTCTAACCGGTTCCTTGCCACCCGCCGGGTGATAGCCTCCAATTTATCCCGGTATACGGCTGCCAGATCAGCATTTCCGGGAATAGCGGCGACAAAGCGGGTATCGATCGAAAGCCCGGTATCATTCAACTCCATGATCCTGTAGGCAAAAGGGTATTGCGCCAACGAAGCGGTTTCCACATCATAAAGAATGTTCCCGGCAGAAGAGGTATGCATAGTGATATCATTGGCGTGAAAATGTCCCGTAAAGACTACTTTTAATCCCGTATCGGCAAGGAGGCCGGCATTCTTCTCCCACTCATCGATCAGATATTGGGGAAAGAAAGCCGCCTGATAGGGCATATGCTCCACCAGACCGTGATGCATCATCCCCAATACTGTAATTCCTTTTTCTTTCGCTTCGTACAGGATATCAAGTGCCCAGTCCATTGTTTCCGGAAGGATGCGTCCCCCGGTAACAGAGGTTGTTGTGTGCTCCTCATACCGGTTGGTATCGAAACAGAGGAGCCAGACACCCTCATTGATCTCCGCGAGATAACTCAATGAAGCCTTATCCCTTTTCAACGCATCTGAATAACCGAACGGAGCGTACAGTTCCACAAATTCCTCTTTTGAAACAGTTTCGGCCGGAGTAGCCTGATTGCCCCGGTAAGCTTTCGCGTCGGGGATATTGATATCGTGATTTCCGGGAATCACGAGAATACGGGTTCCCCGGCTTTGCAACAGTCGGAGTTTCTCAATAAAACCAAGGTGGCTTTGTTTCTCCCCGTGATTGGTGATATCTCCCGTCACCAGCAGCAGATCAGGCGCTTCCTCCTTTAAATCATCCAGTACCGCATCCAGCACCGCATGCAAATCGGTTATATTTCTGCCGGTCGCCTTCTCGTACGCAAAAAGAGATTCTCCTTCGGCAGCAAGCAGAGTGTCGAGAAAATGAATGTCGGTGATCACGGCGATCTTTACCGCTCCGGGGGCTCCCGAAGAGGCACATCCGGTAAAGAGGGTGAATAAGAGAATAAAGACAGCCCCTATATCATGAATTAAGCAAACTTTCGATCTCATCGATGTCGGACCGGAATCCTTTGTCCACTTCATAGTAATCCTTAACCGTATTGCAGGCATGAAGTACGGTGGCATGGTTACGGTTACCCACCTGTACACCTATTTGCGAAAGAGACAGTTCAGTATGTTTCTTGATAAAATACATGGTCACCTGCCGTGCCTGTACTATTTCACGTTTACGGGATACAGACTGGATGAGCTCCTTCTTGACATGATAGAAGTCCGATACTGTATCCTGTATCTTCTGCACAGTGATACGCTTCTTTTCAAATTTAATGCTTTGTTCCACTACTCTCCGGGCCAGCGACAGATCGATTTCTCGATTGTTGATGATGGAATGCGCCATAAGGGAGACTACGATCCCTTCCAGATCACGTACGTTCTCGGTGACGTTCTCGGCGATAAACTCGATCACGTTCCCGGGGATGGTAAGTCCATCGGAGAGCACCTTATTCTGAAGGATCTTTTTGCGAAGCTCCTTATCGGGACGTTCCAGTTTGGTGGTAAGTCCCCAGCGAAAACGGGTAAGCAGCCGTTCTTCCACACCTTGCATATTCATGGGCGGGCAATCGGAAGTCATGACCAGTTGCTTATTATTCTGATGCAGGTGATTAAAAATGTGGAAAAAAGTGTTCTGCGTTTTCTCCAATCCCGACAATTCATGAATATCATCGATCAGTAAGACATCAATATTCTGGTAGAAATTGATGAAGTCATTGATGGTGTTGAACCGGCGGGCATCGGTGTATTGCACTTTGAACAGATGGGCAGATAGATAGAGCACTTTCTTATCAGGGTAGAGGTCCTTCACCCTCGATCCGATAGCATGACAGAGGTGCGTCTTCCCGACACCGGAGTTCCCGTGTACAAACAACGGATTGAACGCCGTCTTTGCCGGATTCATGGCAACTGCTTCAGCGGCCGTGCGCGCAAGCCGGTTGCTTTCGCCTTCAAAAAAATTGAGAAAAGTATATTTGGAGTTGATCTGGGAGTCGAATTCGGATGTCTCCACCCTGTCGAAAGGGCTGGGTACTTTCGTAGAAATCTTGCCGGCCGTGTTCCTGTCGGCTCCCGCATAAGACTTGCTCTCCCCGCGAAGTTCAACCGCCGTATTACTCTCAGTCTCTACCAGAATACGATAATTGAGGATAGTACCCTCTCCTATTTCCCGATAAAGTGTATGCTGAATGAGATCGAGGTATTTATCTTCCAGATATTCGTAAAAAAACTGACTGGGAACCTGTACGGTAAACACATGATCCTGGTACTTTAGCGGAACAATGGGTAAAAACCACGTATTGAACGCCGGTTCGGGGATATTGTCCCGAATAACATTCAAACAATTATTCCATAAAAGTCGGCACTCCTTATTCATTGGTGATCTTTTTCTTCGCAAACGGATTACAAATTTTCAAAAAAAAAACGAGATAAAAAAAT
>NZ_CALNAT010000038.1 GCF_937873925.1 uncultured Proteiniphilum sp.
ATGGAATGCGGCCAAACACCTGTTCCTCCGGGAGAACTGAAACCCTGATCACCCACTTCTCCGTCCCACATATGTTCCATTATCCAGCCATAGGTGCTTGGCTGATCACCAGGCAGTAGCACTGCTTTGAATTTCAGACGATCGAATTTCGTTTCATAAATAGGTGTCAAAGTGAAATAAAATATTTCACTTTGGTTTTCCCAACGATCCTGAATATAGATTCCAAAATTGGAAGGAATTGTATCCATACCACGGGAAGCCACATCTCCATTGACCACTGTACTGTAAAACGTTTCAATGGGTATATACTCATTGTTTTCATCTTGTCTCAGAATGACCACGGAAATCTCCGCACGGGTCGGATTTTCCCAATAAGCATGCACTCCGCCAAAATCCGCCAATAAATCCACTGTTTTACCGATAGTGGTGACAGGCGCTTCAAGTGGGGTAACCGAGACATTTACCCCGGCAGATTCATTTCTACTTCGGTCTACTGCAATTATTTTTACCTGTCTTTCCTTTGTATCGCCAAATCCTTCAACCTTGAGGGTATCTGTGTAAAGAGAAGCACGCGATTCACTCATTACTCCGTCATCCTTACGGGAATAGACGGCTTTTACATAAAGCAAATCTTCGTCTTCCGGGAGTTTATAGGTAAGGAGAGCTCCTCCCGGTATATTTTCCACTTTTACCTCTGTTACTATTCCGGGGGGAATACTATCAAGGGGTTGCATCCCTATAGATTCTTCCTTACAGGCAGATAGTAACCCGATGATGCAAACCATTAACACAATGAGATATTTTTTCATACGGTTATTTTATTTTCTTTCTTTTTAAAATCAAAAAATCACCAACCATAATTTTGGATAAGATTCTTATTGACTGATAGATTAAATTCTTTGATGGGCCAGAAATAATCTTTAATGGTAAATTTTACCGGTACTTTGGCTACGGTCACAATTTGATAAAAATCTTCCGGAGTTTCACCCATGATATTCCATCCCCGCGGTTGATTGTTCAATTCACTGATCTCTTTCCACCGCCGGAGATCCCAAAAGCGTTTGCCTTCGAATGCCAGTTCTATCATCCGTTCCTGGTGTATGATTTGACGAAGTCCATCTTTTGTATCCGGTTTATTCGGAATGGAGGAATATTTTTGCCATGATTCTTTTACTCCTTCTAAACCGACTCGTTCCCGGATCAGGTCGAGATAATAATAGATTTCCTCACTCGGCCCTTCTGCTTCATTAAGCGTTTCTGCATACATCAGATAAAGATCGGCAAGGCGAAGAATAGGAAAAGGATAATATTCAATACTATAAGAAGTTGCAGTCAATGCATCTTTAAAACTATGCATCTTTTTGACAGAATACCCGGTAATTGAATAACCACTTCCCCCTTGAAATCCTGAATGACCTAAGTTTAAGAAGTCACAGTATTTTACGGTGGAAGGAAAACTATAATACCCACTGCCAAAGTAAATTCCCTTATCGAAACCCACACTTGCATAAAAACGGGGTTCCCGGTTATAGTGCAGATACACGGTCCTTTCCCCCTCTTTTACATAATATTTTTCATCGCCCGATGATGCTTCCTCCCTGATTTTATGCCGGTTTTCATACCATCCATTATTCAACCATTGGGTATCCTCTTCAATGGGGACACCGTTTGAAGAATAATATGCTTCGACCATTTTTAATGTCGGAGCCCATTGGCTTGTTACGTTACCAATCGTTTCTGAAGATAGGCGCAAGATCCTCGCGTGTGCTTGCCTTGCAAGGAAATCCTGATCATTATTGGTACTTCCCCAAATCAATTCTTTGTTCCAACGGTCGCAGATCGCCTGTCGGTAAGTTGTTTGCAGCTTGAATGGTTCCGGAGACAAAAGGACCTGAGGATCTATCAGGTCATATAATTCTTTATGTTGTGAATGACAAGCATCAATAACTTCTTTGCAGGCATCGGCAGCCAATTTCCATTTATTTCCATCATATTCCTGGGGAAATAATTGTACGCCACGATTATCGATTAAACCTGCATAATCTTTGTTTCCGTTCATTAAGGGACTTGCTGCAAATAACAAGACTCGTGCCCGCATACCCAATGCACCCAATTTATCTATTCGGCCTGCTTCAGTCCCTTCAATGACTTCATCTACATCAGGCAAGTCCCCGGCAGCTTCCGCCATTAGATTTGTAATATACTGTACTACAGTGTCAATAGGTTCACGGTATACTTTTGTTTCGTCTGTTTCAGCGAAAACAGGGAGATTCTCATCGAGAATGGGAATAGGTCCATAGCACAAAAACAGATAAAAATGATAATACGCTTTCAGGAATTTCACTTCAGCGATCCATCTTGTTCTTTCATATTCCGTTATATCGTGTACCTTACCGATATTTTCAAGGAAAATATTGCAATCCCGGATACCTGTCCATAATGGTTTTCCGGCGTTTTCCCCATCCCAGAAATTGAGAATAGGATTGGTTAACGATTGGAATCCTCTTGCAATCAATGAATTATCCCAGTTTGGCCATCCTCCGCTTTCGTAACGTTGCCACGTTTCATCACAACCGTTCAATGCCGGGTCAGTATTGACAGATCCGATTGGCGGACGATAACTATAACAGGTGAACAAAAATTTCTCGGCTTCCGTTCTATTCCGGAATGCATAATCAATAGTTGCCACATTATCGGGAACAATATCAAGATAATCACAAGACCTGAATACAAATCCGATAATACTGAACACTAACAATATTTTATATAACTGTTTCATGAAAATCTGATTTTTAAAATGAAAATTGTACACCCAAATTATATACTTTCTGAACAGGATATCCCAATCCGTTACCTCCCATTTCAGGATCCCATAATTTGAACTTGCTAAAAGTCAAAAGATTGGTTCCGCTAAAATAGAACCGCAAGCTGGTTATTTTTGCTTTTGAAATGATCTTTGCCGGCAAAGAGTATCCCAATTCTAGGGACTTTAAGCGGAGAAATGCACCGCTCCGCATAAACCAGGTCGATCTTTGTAAATTGTTCGAAATGAGCGTCGAAGAGAGGCGGGGCCATAAAGCATATAAATTACGATTGTCTTCCGACCAGTGATCGTCTGCGTAGGCTTTTATCAAAGCATTTTGCCCGCTTATAAAAGGGGACGTTGCTTCGGCATCAATCCAGAAAGACTCACGCGCCAACCCTTGAAAGAAACAAGAGAGATCGAAATCTTTCCACCCGCCGGATAAACCGAATCCATATACAATTTCAGGGACGGTGGGGTACCCGATAGGCACCATATCCAGTTCGGTAATTTTGCCGTCCCGGTTTATATCCCTGTATTTGATATCGCCGGCCATATAATCCCTAAATTGGACCGGAGAATTACGAATTTCTTTTTCATCCACAAAAAGACGTTCAGCTACATATCCCCATTCTTGTTTTAAAGAATGACCTACATGGGATTTCCACGGCGTACCGGAATAATCCGGCTCTTCATAGATTTTAAATTCACTGGTCGCATAGGTAAAATTAGCCAACCCTGATAACCACAGGTCTTTATTGAATGAGTGATTATAGTTGAGCGATGCATCGAATCCTTTACTGGAAGCTTCACCTACATTGGCCCGAATAATAGTTTGGAGTCCCATTGTTGTTGGAACCGAACGATCCATCAAAATATTGGAACGATATTCATGAAAAACGTCCATCTGGACATCCAGGTCGTCCCAAAGCCCTATTTCCAAACCCAAGTCTATTTTTTTAGCTGTTTCCCAGGAAATAAGATCATTCGGGTAACGGGAAATGGAAATCCCGTTCAAGGTATAACCGCCTCTGTTTCCATACGTGCCGAAAGAAGATTGCCGCGAATCATCATTCATATTGACATTCGAGAGATAAAAGAAACGATCTTTTTCGTCACCGATAGCATCATTCCCCGACAAACCATAGGTCGCTTTCAGCTTCAGGTTGTTTATCCCCTTCTTCAACCGGTCACTGTAAAAATTTTCATTAGATACAATCCATCCCATACCTATTGATGGGAAAAAACCAAAACGCTCTTTTTCGGAAAAACGTTCGGATCCGTTATATCCGAAATTAAATTCGAATAAATATTTCGAATCGTAGGCATACGTGGTACGACCTGCAAGACTGATATTCCGATAGGGGAGGGATTTCTGAAGATTACCGGCATTGGCATATAATTGTTCCCGCATGGTAAATACCACTAAAGTTCCCAATTCGTGTTTTTCGGCAAATATCCTGTTCCAGTTCAATGCCGATTCAAAATAATTAGTAGAAATGACATCCTTGGTACCCTCATCGTAATTGAGGTATTCCGTTCCTGTTTTTTCATTTATTAACATTAATGTGTATTTATCATTCCCTTTATCGTATGAAGCAACCTTGTAATAAAAAGGATTATAGAACCGGGCTACGTCAAAGTAAGAATAGCGACTGATGTGGTATAAAGCCCGTATGGAAAGACCTTTGGTGATAAAATCCAGTTTTTGTTTGAGTTCAAACTGGGCATCTATCTGCGAGATCGTGTAATCCTTGTATCCTCTGGTCATATCTGCATAGGGATTATTATACTGTCCCTGATCATAATTGCCGAATAAAATGTGCTGGGTATTTGCGTTGGCTTCGTCAGGTTCATAATACGGAGGAAAAAGTACGGGATTTGTGCGCATGATTTTTTTAAATAGTTCCGAACCGCCATCAATGGGGCCGGTATAATCATCAAAAGCTCCATGAAAACGAAAGACAGCCTCAGTTGTTTTGGTGATATCAATATTTACATTGGAACGCAGCATATAACGATTCAATTGGATATTATTATTAAAATTGTTTTTGCGATCCACTTTCAGCACTCCCCCGTCATTGGTCACGCTTCCTGCCAAATAATAACGCGCAATATTTCCTCCGCCACTCACATTAAAATTCAGGCGATGATTATTGGCATAATTTTTAAACAGGATATCATACCAGTCATTTGCCGGGTATACATACGGGTTATCCCCCGCTATTGTATGCTGAATCTTATTTTGCGAATAAAGCGTTACCGCTTGTGGATCACGCGTTCTTATTGCTTCATTATGCAATTGCATGTAAGTTATAGGATCAGCCAGGTCAACCATCTTTGTCGGCATGGATACGGCCTCTTCATACCTTACGTTGATTTGTGCTTTTCCTTCTTTTCCTTCTTTCGTGGTAACTAAAATAACACCATTTGCTCCCCGGGAGCCATAAAGAGCCGTAGCAGTAGCATCTTTCATAATGGAAAAGCTGGCAATATCATCAGGTTGCATACGCGACAATTCCAAAGCAGTAACTTCATTGTTGTCAATTAAAATTAACGGATCTTTTTTGTATCCAAAGGTGGTGACCCCGCGAATAAAAAATTCAGCATTGTCCATTCCCGGCTCTCCGCTACGTTGATAAGAAATAATACCTGCCATACGACCGGCTAAAGCAGTGGTCAGGTTGCTGGAAGGAACTTTCAATTCGCCGGGATTGATTGTTGTAATTGAAGCCACAACACTTTCTTTCTTTTGCTTTCCGAAGGCAACGATCGTTACTTCTTCCAATTCACTTACTTTTTCCTTCAGTATAACATTTATTTTTGTTTGATTATTTACATCAATGGTCTGCGGTTCCAATCCGATAAAAGAAAAGGTAAGCTTATCCGTAGGTTTGACCTCAATTGAATAGTTTCCGTCGGTATCCGTGATCACACCTTTTGTTGAACCTGCAATGGTTATTGTTACGCCAGGTAGAGGATTTCCCTTTTCATCCAATACAAGTCCCGTTACTATAATTGTTTTTGGTTGGATCCGTTCTTCAATGACTTTGGAATCCACTTTCTTTTCATGGTAAACCACGATCTGTTTATCCAATATTTTGTATGTTAATCCTGTGCCTGATAGAATCTGTGTTAAGATCTCTTCTACCTTTCCCACGTTAACATTAACATCTATTTTCTTATCAATTATTTCTTCGGCGTTGTCTGAAAAAACAAAGATATAATCGCTTTTCTTTTCAATTTCTCTGCATACCTTTTTAATAGTAGTTGACTCAAACTCAAAGGTAAATACCTGTGAATAACCGTTTGATGCTGAGGAAAAGAATATGTAGAAAAACAAAAAAAATAAGGTTATTCTTATGATTTTTAGAAAATGATTTGAATTATTGAGGAGTTCTTTTTCCTCAATAGAATGTTTATTCATATCTTTTTGTATGATTTAATTATTATTGAACTAAGAAAATTAAATTATTACCTTAGCCGGACGGTATTCGCGGTATCGTTCGGCTTTTTATTCGCGTTCGCGTTTTAACTTGAATCAGTACTGATAGTAGTCATCTCAAATCAATGGCATTGTTATTGGCAATACACATCCAGTTCCCCTAAAACCATATATTTTTCAGGTCCTCTTATTCCCACGAATTTGTAATATTTTGCTTGTGTGGGTATTACCGGATATAGTTGTTCGCCTAACCTGAATCGGTCAAAGTCAAACGATCCCAAATCGGTCCATTCATTTCCATCAAGACTTACCAGGAACTGAATTTTATCCGGTCCCCTGAGGTCTACACTCCCTGTTGCTTGTTCAAACGTAGTAGCCCATACTCCAAATTGAGAAACCGTTACTTCACCGTTTAAATCAAAAGTAACGTGATGGGGATAATTAGGCCCCTCAGGAGTGGCATTACAATGCCATCGGGTTGCATCTGTCCCGTCAATTATATTTGTTACGACGTTATCACTTCCGGCATGCTGTGACGAAAAATTAACTATTTTCCATCCTTCTTTTAGAAGGGAAAAATGACTGCTTACACTCTCCTTATAATCCGTATAAAAAGTATCAACCCCCATTTGATCGGGTACATATACTGTTCGATATTTAAATTTTGTTCCACCTTTATAATCCGGAATAACAGTCTTGGAATCTTCAACCGGAACTTCCAATGTTACGTTTTTTCCTGTTTGATTAGTGTATTGTATTTCTGTATATTTGGCTCCAAGAGTTACATCTACATTACCCCAAGTTATAATTTTGTTTCTATAGATATCAGACTGCATCGAATAAACGCCTCTGTTCAATAAAGTACTTTGATAATTCTCCCCGTAAACAGTACCCGTAACTTCGTAGGGCAGGGATCTATTTCCATGTTTATCAAAACTTACCAGATTGAAAATGTAACTCTTTTCAGTCAATCCTTCAATCGTTGTTTTAAAAATATCTGTTTGACCATTGATACGGATATCCATTGAGTCTTTATTGTCATTCCAATAAATTCTGACGGTTTCTATTCTGGGAGTTTTGATATATAACTCGATCAAAATCCGATTATTACCTGTTCCGGCAGAAGCGCTGTCTACCTTTGCAGCGTAAATAGTTTCACCTTTATCCAGAAATCTGTCCGCCAACTCATTCATATCCGAACAAGAGTATCCCCAAAGGATAAGTATAACGATACCAATAATATGGATACAGCTAATTAAATATTTTAATTTCATGTGGTTATATTTTTTACGTTAATTACAAATCAAAAATCTTTTACCTGTCATCTCCATAGATTTCTATTTCTCCGATTTGAAAATTATCTCCTCCTGCCCATGTTTGTGTAACTAAAAAACGTAAATAACGAACCGGCGGATTTGTGGGCGAATTGGTAAAATCCTCACCGTTAGTCGCTACATATATATCTTCATCGGTGTTCTGTCCTAAAGGTAATCCTGAGGGTTTTACGGAAACGCAGTCCATCAATAGCGTCCAGCTATCCCAGCCTCCGGAATAATCGAGTGTCTCGCAACCATAAACCTGAAACTTCCGTAGATTTCCTTCTCCCCAGATATACGGTTTAAGGGACGTACGCTGAAATATCCTGATTCGACTGATTTTACCGGTTATCCCTATATCCATCGTGGCACTATGCGGCCAAATTCCAGTGCCGCCTGTTGTACTGAAACATGGATCTCCGTTATTATTACCATCCCACATTCTATGCATCTCAAAACCGGAAACTTGAGAAGCATCTCCCGCCAAATCTACTTTGGCAAACTTAAGCCTGTCGAATTTGGTTTCGTAAATCGGGGTCAGGGTATAATATTTTTGTTCGCTTGTATTTCCCCATCGATCTTCCGCATACATAGCAAAGTCGTAAGGTATGGTATCCATTCCTCTGATTGTACCTTCACCGGCGCTCCTTGAACTATAGAATGTTTCCAAAGGAACATATTCTTCATTATGGTCTTTTGTTAAAACTGCAATCGCAATATCCACCTTGTTGGGATTGTCCCAATAGGCGTGCACTCCACCAAAATCCTGGATTAAATTTAAAGACTCTCCGATGTTCAATACATCGGGACTAAGCGGTGATATACTTACAGTCACTGCCGACGACTCATTCTGACTACGGTCCACAGCCATCAGCCTTACCTGTCTTTCCTTCATATCGCCAAAACCTACAACAACTAATGAGTCGACATACACCGAAGCCCTGGTGTCTATTTCAATGCTATCTTTCAGGTAATAAAGGGCTTTCACATAGAGCAAATCTTCGTCATCAGGCAAGGTATAGTGAATAATGGCGCCTCCGGATATATTCCGCACAGTTACATTTGTTACAGGATTGGGTGGATTACTGTCTACCGGTTGCTGTCCTATGGATTCCTCCTGACAGGCGTATAATAATCCGATGACGTAAATTATTAAAATATTAAAATATTTACTTTTCATACACAATATTTTGTAATCAACTTAATTCATATTAAAATCAAAAATCACCAGCCGTAATTTTGCACCAGATTCTTATTAACCAACAGGTCAGATTCCTTAATAGGCCACAAATAGTCCTTTACCGTAAAATCCGGTTTATCCTTCGATAAGGTAGTGATATTATAAAAGTCTTCGGTGGTTTCACCCATTATATTCCATCCCTGGACAGGTTCATTCAAAACAGATATTTGTTTCCAACGCCGGATATCCCAAAATCTTTTTCCTTCAAAAGCCAGTTCAATGGTACGTTCCTGTTGGATGATCTTTCTTAACCCATCTTTTGTATCAGGTTTACCGGGATTGGAAGAATATTTTTGCCATGATTGTTTTACCCCTTCCAAACCAGCCCGGGCTCTGACCTGATCCAAATAGGAGAAAACTTCTTCATTCGGTCCTTCAACTTCATTAAGCGCTTCTGCATACATTAAATATAAGTCGGCCAAACGTAGGATCGGAAAAGGAAAATATTCAGGGTCGGAGGTCAGACTGTATTGTTGTACATTTTTAAAATGGTGTAATTTCTTTATAGCGTAACCGGAGATGGAATAACCGCTACCCCCCTGATAACCGGAATGACCTTTATTCAAAAAATCGCAATACTTCACATTCGACGGAAAGTTGTAATACCCGCTTCCAAAGTAGATCCCTTTATCAAAGCCCACACTGGCATAAAAGCGGGGTTCCCTGTTGTAATGCAGGTAAACGGTTTTTTCACCTTCTTTTACATAGTATTTTTCATCGCCTGTCGATGCCTGTTCTCTAATTTTATAGCGATCTTGATACCATCCGCTGTTTTGCCAGTCTTTATCTTCCTCAATGGGGACTCCGTTCGATGAGTAGTAACGATCTACTATTTTTAAAGTAGGAGCTATTTCGCTCATACAATGATTCAGCATGTCCGCATTTAATCGTACTATTCTTGGTGTGGTATATTGTGCCAGGTATCTGTGATCATTCTTGGTATTGCCCCATATCAGTTCTTTGTTCCATCGGTCACAGATTGCCTGACGATATGTTGTTTGTAATTGGAATATTTCGTGCTGGTTCATTGTTTCTGAGGCTACCTCATCATATAAGGCTTTCCCTTGTTCATGGCAGGCATCAATCGCTTCTTTACAGGCATCGGCAGCCACTTTCCATTTATTTTCATCATATTCCTGCGGAAACAGTTGGACACCCCTGTTATCTATCAGACTGGCATAATCGGTATTCCCGTTGAATAAAGGGCTTGCCGCAAAAAGCAATACTTCCGCTCTCATGGTCAAAGCTACCAGTTTATCCACACGTCCTGCCTCCGTTCCTTCAATAATCTCACTGGCATCGGGAAGATCTTCAGATGCTTCCAGCATTAGATCGGCAATGTATTGAACCACCTTGTCCACAGGTTCTCTATATACCTGTACTTTTTCTACACTGGCGGATACAGGGATGTTGACATCCATAATCGGAATAGGGCCGTAAAGCTTAAAAAGAACATAGTGGTAATATGCTTTCAGGAATTTCACTTCGCCAATCCATCTCGCCTTTTCATATTCTGTCATATCGTGTACCTTGTCGATATTCTCAAGAAAAATATTACATCTCCGGATATCTTTCCACCGGATCCCGAACCACTCATAAAGCGGGTTATCGGCATTTTGTTCTCCCCTGGCAATTCTGGAGTTTAAAAAAGTAGGCCATCCGCCTTCCGCTATGATATATCGTTGCCAGCTTTCGTCACAGCCGTTCATGGCAGGATCGCCATCTATCGATCCGATGTTTGGCCTTCCCGAATAGCAGGTATACAGATACTTTTCTGCTTCCGTTCTATTGCGGAAGGCATAATCGATAGTAGCTATATTATCGGGAACGATATCTAAAAAATCACAGGATACTATATTTGAAAATAGAATTATGATGATTAGAATGTATTTATTGTTATTAGTTGCCTTCATATTATAAAAGATTATATTGTTTAAAACGATAATTGCATGCCGATATTAAACACCTTTTGAACGGGGTAACCTAATCCTTCACCTGCCATTTCAGGATCCCACAATTTAAATTTACTAAGAGTAAGTAAATTAGTCCCGGAAAAATAGATACGTAAATTATCCATCCTTATTCTGGAAGCTAATCTTTCAGATAATGTGTATCCGAATTCGAGAGATTTTAAGCGAAGGAACGTACCGTCACGTAAAAACCAGGTGGAACCTCTATTATTATTCTCTACATGTACCGGTGAAAGTCGTGGCCATAATGCGTAGATATTTCTGTTATCTTCCGACCAATGATCATCTGCGTAGGCTTTTATCAAAGCATTTTGCCCATCAATAAATGGTGCGGTACTCTCTGAATTTATATAAAAAGATTCGCGCGCCAGCCCTTGGAAAAAGAAGGAAAGATCCCATTGTTTCCATCCGGTTGACAATCCGAAACCATATACGATTTCAGGGCTTGAGGGATATCCGATAGGTGCAATATCCAATTCATTGATTTTACCGTCTCCGTTCAGATCTTTGTATTTTATATCTCCTGCCATGTAATCTCCAAATTGTGTGGGCGAATTTCGAACTTCTTCTTCATCTACAAAAAGACGTTCCGCTATATACCCCTGGATTAAATTCAGGGAATATCCCTCACGTGATTTCCATGGAGCCGTTGGATAAGACGGTTCTTCATATACCAAATATTTGCTGGTAGCGTAGGTGAAATTTCCCATTCCGGTAATCCAAAAATCCTTATTGAACGAATGATTCAAATTCAGCGATAGATCGCATCCCTGACTTTCAGCTTCACCTACATTTGCACGAAGTTTAGCTTCAAGTCCCATGGTTGCGGGAATATGCGCCCTCTCCATCAAAATATTGGTTCGTTTTTCTTTAAAAAACTCAACTTGTAAGTCCACTTTTCCCCAAAATCCGGCTTCTAAAGCCAGATTTGTTTTTCTTGCAGTTTCCCACGTAATATCTTCATTGGCATACCTTGAAACCGATATCCCCGATAATTTTCTTCCGCCGGCATTTCCATAAGTACCAAAAGATGAACCCAGATCGCCGTTATCCATATTCACATTGGAAAGATAAAAGAACCGGTCGTTGGCGTCGCCGATAGCGTCATTTCCCGACAAGCCATATGTTGCTCTCAACTTCAGATGATTGATCGTTTTTTTTAATGGTTCCGTATAAAAATTTTCATTAGATATAATCCATCCCGTACCTATCGAGGGGAAAAAGCCAAAACGTTCTTTTTGGGAGAAACGCTCGGATCCGTTGTATCCGAAATTAAATTCGAATAAATATTTCGAATCGTAGGCATACGTGGCACGTCCTGCCCAGTTTAAATTCCGGTATGGAAGAGATTTTTGAAGATCTCCGGCATTTGCTGCCAATTGATTTCTCAACGTGAAAACCAGCAGGGCGCCTAATTCGTGTTTTTCATTAAAGTTGCGATACCAATTCAATCTACTTTCAAAATAAGTTGTAGAAGTTATGTCCTTTCCACCTTCATGATAACCGAGATATTCCGTTCCGTCGGTTTCATTGATCGGTTTACTTAACGTATATGTATCTGTCTTTTTCTCATATTTTGCTACTTCGTAAAAAAACGGTTTGTAATTTCTTCCAACACTAAAATGAGAATATCGGCTTGTGTTGAATAACGCATTGAATGCAAGTCCCTGGGTGATAAAATCCAGTTTCTGATCCAACTCGAACTGCGCCAACATTTGTGCAGTGGTGTAATGCTTATAGCCCCTGACCATTCCTGCATAGGGATTATGGTATTGTCCCTGATCATAATTACCGAATAAAATGTGTTGGGTATTTTGGTTGGCTTCGTCCGGTTCGTAATACGGAGGGAAAAGAACGGGATTCGTAGCCATCACTTCTTTGAACACTGCCGCTCCTCCATCCATAGGCCCCGAGTAATCATCAAATGAACCGGACATACGGGCAATAACTTCGGTTGTTTTTGAAACGTTGACTATAATATTGGTTCGAAGTGTATATCTGTTTAAATTGACATTACTGTTGAAATTATTTCGTTTGTCAACATTCAAAACTCCGTTATCATTAATAACACTTCCTGCCATATAATAACGCGCAATATTTCCGCCGCCGCCCACACTGAAATTCAGACGGTGATTATTGGTGTAATCTTTAAACAGAATGTCATACCAATCCGTTGTAGGATATACATACGGATTGGTTCCCGCTATCGTATTCGCTATTTTATGTTCGGAGTACATGCTGGAACCCAACGGATTTCGCGTTTTAATGGCTTCGTTATGTAAACGCATGTATGTAATGGGGTCAGCCAACTCAACCATTCTCGTCGGCATGGATACGGCCTCTTCATACCTTACGTTGATTTGTGCTTTACCTTCATGCCCCCCCTTCGTTGTAATCAAAATAACACCATTTGCTCCCCTGGAGCCATAAAGCGCACTGGCGGTAGCATCTTTTAGAATGGAAAAACTGGCAATATCATCAGGCTGCATACGAGCCAAATCTTCAGTGCTGGATTCATTATTATCAATTAAAATCAGAGGATCTTTCTTATATCCGAAAGTAGTTACCCCACGTATAAAAAATTCGGCATTATCCTGCCCGGGTTCTCCACTCCTTTGGTAGGCTATTATGCCGGCCATACGACCTGCTAAAGCGGTTGTCAGGTTGCTGGAAGGAATTTTCAATTCGCCGGGATTAATTGTTGTAATTGAAGCCACAACACTTTCTTTCTTTTGTTTTCCGAATGCCACCACCGTTACCTCTTCCAATTCACTTACTTTTTCCTTCAGTATAACATTTATTTTTGTTTGATTATTTACATCAATCGTTTGCGGTTCCAATCCGATAAAAGAAAAGGTAAGCTTATCGGTAGGTTTGGCCTCAATTGAATAGTTTCCGTCGGTATCCGTAATCACACCTTTTGTTGAACCTGCGATGATTATTGTTACGCCAGGTAAAGGATTTCCCCTTTCATCCAATACAACCCCCGTTACTATGATTGTTTTTTGTTGGGTCGGTTCTTCAATGACTTTGGAATCCGCTTTCTTTTCATGGTAAACCACGATCTGTTTATCCAATATTTTATATGTAAGTCCGGTATTGAAAAAAATAATATCCAAAATTTCTGTGACATTTTTTGAATTGGCGTCAACATCCACTTTCTTGTTGATCATTTTTTCGCTGTCATCCGAAAAAACGAAAATAAAGTCACTATTTTTTTCAATTTCCTTACACACTTCTTTTATTGAGGCTGATTTTAGATTGAGAGTAAATTCAGCTCCCTGTGAATAACCAGTGGCAGCCTGCGAAAAGAAAATGCCGAACAACAAAAAGAATAAGGTTATTCTCATGATTTTTAGGAAATGTTGTAAATTATTGAGAAGTTCTTTTTCCTCAATAGAATGTTTATTCATATTTTTGTATGATTTAATTATTATTGAACTAAGAAAATTAAATTATCACCGGTCGGACGATATTCGCGGTATCGTTCGACCTTTTTTTGTTTTCCACTTTATTTATCCATAGGCAATATGAGTTTAAAAGGATTCATTGGTAATAAATATCTGATTTGCTGTTCTCGTATAGGCTGTGGAAGATAATAAACCTATAGTTGTCATCACGTTATCCAGATTGTCGGATAAATATATTTTTCCTGTACAGGTTCGCTTCTGCAGGTTTACATCTTTTTCAAAATCGAACGAAAGGTTATAATATCTGCCGATCTGCTGCAATACTTCGGTCATCGGTGTCTTGTCGAAAGAAAGATAGCCATCCTTCCAACTGATAAATTGATTTACCTCGACTTTTTGTGTGTCGAATGTGCCGCTCGCGGAATAAACGGCTTTTTCACTGGGTGTTATAAAGAACTCCTTCTGGCTTTTCGATTGCAGACTGACACTCCCTTCCACTAACACTACGGAGTGCGGTGAACCGGAATAGTTTGAAATATTGAATTTTGTTCCATAAACCTTTACATTGAAATCGGCGGTCTGTATATAGAACGGTTTTTCTTTATCATGAACCGCTTCTATATACATCTCTCCTGATGTCAGGCGTATTTCCCGTTTCTTACCGCTGAATTGCGCCGGAAATTCGAGTACAGATCCGGAATTGAGCCAAATCCTAGTGCCATCGGCGAGGGTAAGGGTGGAGCGTTTACCGTAAGGAACAACCAGTGAATTAAGCTTATCCCGGGCGATTTGGATTTTACTGGTCTCCTTATTGCCTTGTACAATTTCGGCAGTCCCTTCTCCAGTGAGTGTGACCTCTACATCATCCTGGAATAAAATGGCTTCCCCGCTTGTAATAAGTTGGATATCCTCATTATTCAACAATTCTCCTACAATAAGTTCTTTATCGGGGGAAAGAATGTGCGCCGGTGAAGGAGAAAACAATTTGATTCCAATTACAATCAATACAATGGCAGCAGCGGAAGCCGATGCAAACCAAAAAAACCTGCGCTGCTTTATCTTATTCTCTTGCCGGATGGTCTTTTGAATTCTCTCAAGTAGTTCTATACGTTCATTTTCATTCAAAGTGTTTTTATTCAATCCCTCTTTTCTCAGATAGATGATTGCTTGTTGCAACTCTTTCTCTAACTCCGGATGCTGCCTGAAAAACTCCTCCCAATAGCTGTTCAGTGTTTCATCCGGCATCAATTGCCATTGGAGAAATTGTCTGTTTTTTAAAAGATCCGTATAACCGGTATAAATATTGTCCGTTTTCATTCGGGTATTTATTATCGTATGCTAAAAAAGATAGATTGAAAAGCACCCTTATCTATATAAAAAGACGATCCCGGATTTTGGATATACCCTTTATTTAAAAAAATCTTGTTATTTTAACATTTCGAGGAATAAAAGTGGGGTAAAAACAGGGAGATTGATAGAGCGACGTGAAACTTTTCCCTAAATTTGCACCATGAAACGGGCATATAAGTCGATTTAGTGATGTGATGATGTAACGATTTGATAATTATCGATCAACAAATCGATGAATCGTTAAATTAACGGATTGGCCCGGTTCCGTACACCGAAATATAACAATAAAATATTTGTATGAAAGGAGCGATATTCATATTTGTGACGGGATTGCTGGCTGTTGCCGCGGTAATTGCTTCAGAAACGGCGACAGCTAGCGGGAGAGATGCTTTTGATGGAGAGCAACAATCACAAATAAAGAAGACCAAAAGAGATTATAAAACGATCCGGATTACCTATCCGATGGGTTCAAGAGAGGGTGCTTCTGCTCCCAAGATCGTCATGGAGATATCGGATCATTGGGCACGCATTACCACCGTCTCCAACAGGATAGATCCCGATGCACCGGTACAGGCGACCTATCTCGATTACAATACGGGAAGAGAGATTAAAACAGCCCTCCTGAAAGGAGATGAATCGATCTATACCGTCCGTTCGTTTACGCTCAACGAGGGTCTTGAATTTCTGGATGAGACGGAGATGATTGCCGGTTACAAATGTAAGAAAGCAAAAACCGTGATAAACTCCAACACCCTGGAGGTGTGGTACACTACCGAATTGGGTATGTATGGTTCCGTGCAACCGGGAGTTGCGATCCCCGACGGAGTTGTCCTGAAAGTGGTAAGAAACGGTAATCCTGCAGCGGTGGCAAGTGAGGTTGAGCTACTCAACCAAAAGACAGCGCTGGAACCAGTGCTGGAAGGAGTTGAACTGAAAGCATCGGCTTTCAACTTCAGAATCCAACAGAGCCGGGTGATCGCGGTCAGCGTATTTGATCATGAAAGCATCTACTTCAGGGATATTCCCAAAGTGACCCGGCTGGATGATGAAAAAATACTCCGGTTTGCCAACGGATCAATCCTGATGAGAAAGGTGAAACTTCCCGAAGAGAATACGGGTTACTCCATCTTTGCCGAATTATCCCATTACTCGGAGGGAGATGCTTACGACCGTACCGGATCTGTCTTTGTAATCCCCACCGAAAGGGAACGCTCCTTCTTCGATGGCCTTCTCCATGGCAAGGAGAGCCTCCCCGTATATCATGACAAGGATGGGAAACCGTACGAGGGAATGGTCGTTACCGGTGACTATCTTCCCCCGCTTGAGTTGATGCGCTTCTACACTTCATTTGGGGTACGCGGGTACAACCATATTGAAGTGGCGGATTACAATTGGCCCGATTCTGTGGTTTTCAGGCAGGAGGTTACCGATTATGCCCCCATTCTTAAGGGTGAAGTGTGGGTAGGAGCGTGGATCGGAAACTACGTGCACGACGGGCACAATGTCACGCTCGACATCAAATATTACCCGCAATCGGTGAATAAAGCCAAAGAGGTTTATCCGCTCTTTGCCACGGTCAACATTATGGAGATGGCCGGTCAGGCCTATCCCGAAAATATGTTCCGGAACGACTCGCTTACCGTTAATTTTACGATCGACAAGGATCTGAAAGATGGATATATCCGCTACATATCCACGGGACATGGGGGTTGGGGCGGTGGAGACGAGTTCAACCCCAAACTGAACGAGATCTTCCTGAACGGAGAGCGAATTATTGCCTATACCCCCTGGAGGGAGGATTGTGGCAGCTATCGGGAACTCAATCCCGCCTCAGGTAACTTCGCGAACGGACTCTCTTCATCCGACTTAAGCAGATCGGGTTGGTGTCCCGGAACCGTAAGTTATCCGGTCTATATCCAGGTAGGGAACCTGAAGGCAGGGGAACATCAGCTTAAGATTGCCATTCCCGTGGGTGATCCTGCCGGTACCGGCTCCAGTTACTGGTGTATTTCCGGTGTACTGGTCGGTGATGCGGATGACAACCCGCCCGACTGATTGTAAGCATACTATCTAAGGGTAAGAAGAAAATAGGAATGGTAGCCCAGAAGAAAAAAGATACCGTACTTCTCCCGGAGGCTGAGGATGGCTTTAGATACCAGTTTACGGCAGCCGTGGACAGAGATGTGAAGTAATTCGGCTATTTGATCGTAATCATATTCCTGTACATAGCGGAGGTAGATAATTTCGCGTTGCCGGTCGGTGAGAGAACTGAGCATCTGTTCGATCCCTGTTTTTATCTGTACCTGTTCTTCTTTTTCGATCATCAGTTCTTCCACATTCACTGGTATATTGAAAGGTATTTGCAGGGTAGGATCTATATCTTCCAGTCCGATATGTTCCTTTAGATTTTTGTGAATATCCAGAAGCCTGTTTTTTAATGATTTGAAAAGATAGAATTTAATGTTGGAGATGTTGTCCAACTTGTCGCTGCCGGTCGTGACCTTTATAAAAACATCGTGAATTGCATCTTTTACGATCTCACTTTCAAAACCGAGATAGCAGCCGTATGTGAACAGGTCGTCCACATACAGGGTATAAATGGAAGCAATATCTTTCTCTTTTTTCACTGATTCTACAGGATCCCTCATATGATTGAATTGCAAAATAAGCGAAAAATATCGGAATAAAAAATATTATCTTTTCTCTAAAATCCCGTCAAGGCACATTTACTTCATAATCTTCGGAAGCAAACCTATTCCGTAAAGCGAATGTTGAAAAATCCGTTATCTTCACGATAATCGGACACGGACGTACGGATGACTTTACTTTTTTCGATATGGTAAAGATAATGGTTTTGCATTAATTGGAACGAAAAATGTATTATATATAAAACGCTGCTACAGGCTGGATAGTATGCCATAGCACGGCAAAACTATCCGTTTACCTGTAGCAGCGCTGCATTCTTAGGGAATTAATTTTAAAATTGTATACTTGCTCCGCCCGATAACCAAAACCCCGGCTGGGGGATATTGCCGAAATCGACATGCGTGGCGTTGAAAATGTTGTTTGCGTTGACAAACAGGTCGACGCGGGGGAACTTGTAGTTGGCTTTTATATCCACAAGGGAGAAGGGGGCAAAATCCACCTGTTCGCCGGGTTGCAGATCGATATACTGCACATAGGAACCGGCCCTTTCCTGCCAGCGGAAATTCCATGAAAGGGTGAGGTTTCTCACTACATCGTGATGCAGTGCGGCGGTGAATTTATGCCGGAGATGGTTCAATGTATAATTGGAGATCAATTCATCTTCTACCATATTTTGGTGAAGATGCATATATCCCATATTGAAGGAACGGAAGGGCTGACCGCTTCCAAACCACTCTTTCAGATCCAGACCCACGGTAGCTTCCAATCCCTTTGTATTGATCTTTGTATGGTTCATCGACTGCCATAGTGCCTCGGGAGACGGTTTTACCCAGTCGATCATATTCCTTCCTTTCACATAAAAAGCGGCAATACTGCCTCTTACGATACGATGGATGTATTTTGCCCCGGCCTCGAATGCTTCGGACAATTCGGCCTCAAGGTTGCTGTTACCGGTATGGGTGGCAGTCGTATAGTAGAGGTCGGTGAAGGTGGGCATACGGGTGGCTTTGTTCCACGAGGCATAAATCCTGAGCGGCTCTAAAGGCCTGTATGATGCGTTCAGTGCAGGGTATAGGTCGAATTTATTTACTACTGCCGTATTATGGTTCAGCAGGCCACCGACGGAAAGGGTGAATTTGTCGAAGATAAAATTGTGCTCCAGGAAATAGCTGATGTTGGTGCGGTTATCCGAATGGGTGTACTTCCCGATAGTATCCTCCATTGGTTTACCCAGTACATTACTCAGAATGCCTTCATTGCGGAACTCGCCTCCAAAACCGGTGATCCCCCACCGCGAGGCGTACTGCATATTAAGGTTCATACCGAAGACATCGCTCCGGTGATAATTGTGGTTCTTGTACCAGTCGGGTACGTCGGGAGTACCTTCCCTGATAAGTTGAAATTCGTCATAGTGGCGGCTCCAATAGATATGTGGTATGAATTTGAGCCGTCCGTTGGTCTCACCACGGATGGAAGCAAAAACGCCCCGTGTATCGTCGAACTGGTTGGGATAGGCGGCTGTATAGAAGGTGTTGGCGCCCTGTTTTTTATCGTTCAATCCTGCCTGAAGATCGAGATTAGATCCATTGATATTGAATCGGCTTTGCCAGAGCAGATTCCAGATGTTATAGTCACTGTTCCGGATATATCCGTCCGAATGTTTGTATCCTGCCGATAGTGTATGCAGGGAGTTGTCTGCTTTGTAGGCGCTTCTTGCTTCAGCACCGAAGAGCCCGTACATACCACCCTCTAATTTTGCGAAACCGTTCGATTCGGTATCCTTCCGGGTGATGATATTCACACCGCCGGAAAAAGCACTTGCTCCGTAGACCAGTGAAGATGGCCCCTGTACGATCTCGATGCGTTCGATATCGGAAAGGTTGATGGGAATGTTAAAACTGTAATGTCCTGTGTGGGGATTGGTGAGGTTTACACCGTTGAGGAGGATGGCTGTCTGATCGAATGATCCGCCGCGAAGTGAGATGTCCGCCTGTACGCCGTGCGGCCCGCGTTGCAGGATATCTACACCTGCCACATAGTTCAAAAGATCTTCAATACTGCGAACGGGCGCCCGCTCAATTTCCCGTCTCGAGATAACGGTTACCTGCCTGGCTGCCAGATTCAACGGCAGTTCGACCCTGGAAGCGGTAACCACCACTTCATCCAGCTCTGTCAGAGGAATGGAGTCTGTGGATGTTTCGGTATATGTCCGTTCCGTCGGTTCAACCGATGCCGCATGGGCGCTTAACAACGTACAACCGGACAGTACGCCGATCGTAACTGCCTTATGGAGGCTGTTGAAAGCACTGTACGACTTCCGGGCGAATCGTTTGAAACGAAATACCTTCATCGTGTTTAATTGTTTTTTGCGCATATTTTATTTGGTTTTGTAAGAATGCGGTGCAAAGGTATGAATTTATCATTTACAGACCTTTGTCCCGCACTCATATTTAGTCACCGGACTTTAATATTGTTACATCACAGCCCTTGTCAATATTTCTTTCACGAAAGCGTTTATCGAAATCCCTTCCTGTTGTGCCAATGTAGCAATGCGGGCATGCACATCGGATGAAATACGTACGTTGAATGTACCACTATAAGGCTTTTGAGGTTTCTTTCCCATCTCCCTGCATCCTTCCAGATAACTGTCAATCCCAGCACTGAAATCGGTTTGTAACTCTGAAAGTGTTTCCCCTTCATATGTAATACTGTCGACATTCATTCCGAGGACTTTTCCAATCAGACAATTATCTTCTTTATTATATTCAACTGTACCGGTATAACCTTTATATTCCAAATTATCCATAATTGTAATTCTTATTATAATGAAATTATCCGAGCATTGATAAGTTTTTCCAATACATCTTTCATGACACCGGATTTTATTACATTTGACGGATGTGGCCGGTGTAAATCGATGATACTTTGTTTTTCTTTATTTTGAAATCTGACACGCGACCCGGAAGTACGTCCTTTTTGACTTTCTACATATCCGAGCGAAACAAGTAATGAAATCATTTCTTGATAGGTAAAGTCTTTCGGCTGCTTCACAAATCGCCGTATCAGTTTCTCCTTACGACTCATATTATTTCAGTGTAACTGATTTCAGTTACAAATATATTAAATGTTTTCCAATTTACAAAATATATCAATTAATTTTTGCAAGTATATTCTTGCAGATTGATGAAAATGGTATACCGGTTGCGTTGAGTTTATACTGCGGATCGGGAAATAAAACTTATTAAATGGCGGTATGAGTGGTTAAAATGCAAAAAAGGAGAAATGTACGTTCCCGTACTTGCGTTCTTCTTTAAAATTCGGGAGATGTGAGAAGTGGTGATTTTTGGAGTGTTCCATGACAAAAAATC
>NZ_CALNAT010000039.1 GCF_937873925.1 uncultured Proteiniphilum sp.
GAGAAATCGACAGCCAGTTTCATCAGGTTTGTATAATCGATCACGCCTCGTTTTTTTATTTTTTCGATTTCAGGATCGCCGATACCGTCGAACCGGAGTTTCCCGGCAAAACCGTTCTGGAAAGCTTTGTCGAAAGATTCGTCGTAGAGGGAGTACACCACTTTTGCACCCCTGAAACAGGGGTCGTCGGCATATCCTTTCTTGATATAGAGGGGAGCCAGTGCGCTGAACCATCCGTGACAGTGGATGATATCAGGTACCCAGCGCAGTTTCTTGATGGTTTCCATCACACCGCGGATAAAGAAAATGCTCCGTTCGTCGTTATCGTCATATTCCAGTCCTTTCGCATCGACAAGTGTTTCGCGGTTCTGGAAATAGTCATCGTTATCAATGAAATAGACCTGCATCCGGGCCGATTGAATGGAAGCTACCTTGATGATAAGGGAATGGTCGGTGTCATCGATAATGAGATTCATTCCCGAGAGACGAATCACCTCGTGAAGTTGATTGCGGCGTTCGTTGATGTTCCCGTACTTAGGCATGAAAGCACGTATCTCCTTCCCTTTCTCCTGTATGGCCTGGGGCAGATAGCGTGAAGTATTTGAGATATGGGTCTCTTCGAGATAAGGATAAATTTCCTGTGAAACGTACAAAACTTTTTTCTGGGACATGTAGCTAATTATCTAAATTTGAGTACAAAGATAATAAAAAAAATCCACATAATTACAAAATAAAAACCCATGAATTTTGTAAATTATACATACATAGATATTTAGCTTTATTTTGATGGTTGTTAGGTAGAGATTTGATGCTGTTTTTTTCTCTATGTGCCAAATATTTTGTTGCTTTGCAGTGTAAAATCAGATCGATGAAACGAGCATGAATTAAGAGTAAAGAACAAAGAGCCAAGAGTCAGGACATTTCACTTTCAGAGTCTTGATTTTAATCTTTTCACTACAGATTCATCTTGGTTCTTGATTCTAAAATTCTTGGTTCTAAAACGTTCCATACACCGAAATGAAAAAAATAAAATAATCGTATGAAAGTCATTCATACTATAACAGATCTTGAGGAGTTGCTTCAACAGCATCGGCAGGAGGGAAAAACCATCGGCTTTGTGCCTACGATGGGTGCGCTCCACCAGGGGCATATCACATTAGTGAAGCGCTGCGTGGAGGAGAATGATATCTGCGTGGTGAGTATTTTTGTGAATCCCACGCAATTCAATAACCGGGAAGACCTGAGGCTCTACCCGCGTACGCCTGAAAAAGATTACGAACTGCTGGAAAGTACCGGAGCCGATATTGTGTTTGTACCTTCGGAAGAAGAGATATATCCCGCGCCGGATACCCGGGTTTTCGATTTTGGTTTGCTCGACAAAGTGATGGAGGGTGCTTATCGTCCCGGTCATTTCAATGGCGTGGCCCAGGTAGTGAGTAAACTTTTTGCTTTTGTGAAACCGCACAAGGCCTATTTCGGCGAAAAGGATTTCCAGCAGTTAGCTATTGTCAGGGAGATGGTGAAGCAGCAAGAGTTGCCGGTGGAGATTATAGGAGTTCCCATAGTGAGGGAACCAAGTGGTCTGGCCCTGAGCAGCCGTAACCAGCGGTTGTCGGAAGAACAGCGGGAGCATGCCGCGGAAATATACCGCATCATGCAGGAAAGTACGCTGTTGGCCGGGGAGCAATCGCCGGACCAGATCGTCCGCTTCGTAACCGGATCGGTAAACAATGTACCCGGGTTGCGTGTTGAATACTTCGGGATTGTTGACGGTGACTCATTGCAACCGGTCTCTTCGTGGCAGGACTCCGGAAATATTGTGGGGGCTATTGCCGTCTATTGCGGTGATGTCCGCCTGATTGATAATATAAGATACAGATAAGCATATATGTGGTTAGAAATATTAAAATCCAAAATACATAGGGCAAGGGTAACCGATGCCAACCTGAATTACGAGGGAAGCATCACGATCGATGAAGATCTGATCGATGCGGCTCATATGCTCGTGCATGAGAAAGTGGCAGTGGTGAATAATAATAACGGCGAACGTTTTGAAACCTATATTATCCGTGGTGAGCGCGGATCGGGAATTATTTGCCTGAACGGAGCCGCCGCCCGGAAAGTACAAAAAGGGGATGTGATTATCATTATGAGTTATGCGTTGATGTCGCCAGAGGAAGCCAAAACATTCCGCCCCGCCGTCATCAATCTTGGAGAGGGCAACCGAATAAAAAAATAACCGGATCGACAGTATACAGACCGTCGGTTGCCATGGCAATCGGCGGTTCTTTAGCTAACAGAGGTGTATTCCGACAAGCACATCATAAAAATCAGTACGCCCATCCTGTTGAGTTTGCTGGCGCAAAACATCATTCAGGTGATTGACACCGCTTTTCTCGGCCGCGTGGGGGAAGTGGAGCTGGGCGCGTCGGCCCTGGCGGGTATCCTCTATATCGCATTATATACGCTGGGTTTCGGGTTCAGTATGGGAAGCCAGATCCTTATCGGGCGGCGCAACGGTGAGGGGAATTATAGCAAAATAGGTGATATTGTTATCCAGGGTGCGCTTTTCCTGCTTATCCCGGCACTGCTGTTGATCCCTCTTATGCGATATGGCGCCGTTCACTGGCTGCCGGCGATGTTTGAGTCGGCCGACGTGGCCGGCGCTGTCAAGGAGTATCTGGAGTGGCGCATTTTCGGTATTGTATTCGCCTTTGTAAACCTCATGTTCCGCGCGTTCTACATCGGTACTGCGCGTACCAAAGTGCTTACGGCCAATGCTATTGTGATGGCTGTCACGAATGTTATATTTGATTACGGCCTGATCTTCGGTAACCTGGGTATGCCCGGGATGGGTATGGCCGGAGCGGCCATCGCTTCGGTGATCGCCGAATTTGCTTCCACCGTTTTTTTCCTTGTTTATACCCGTAAAACGGTCGACCTGGATAAGTATGGTTTCAGGAAAATCCGTTTTCAATGGTCGGTCATTAAAAAAGTGCTGGATATCTCCGTTTTTATGATGGTGCAGTACCTGTTTTCCATCGTTACCTGGATGCTTTTTTTTGTATTCATTGAGAATTACATGGGAGAACGGCCTTTGGCAGTAACCAATATTGTACGGAGTTTTTACACTATTTTTACCATTCCTTCCCATGCATTGGGATCAGTGGCAAGTACGCTGGTGAGTAACACCATCGGGGCAGGCAAGAGGGGTGAGGTGCTCAATCTGATAAAACGGATAGCCTTTATCAGTCTGGGGGTGATGATATGCGTGGTAGCCGTTATCTCTGCTTTCCCACGGACAATGATCCGTGTTTATACGGACAATCCCTCCCTTATCAGCGATACCGTTCTGCCGCTGTATGTGCTTATCTCATCGCTCCCCATTTATAGTATAGGCTCGGTACTGTTCAACGCCGTATCCGGAACGGGCAATACCCGTACCGCCCTCAAGTTTGAGATTATCACACTGTTTTTTTACCTTTCATACATGTGGTTCGTCATCATTTACATGCGTTTTTCCGTGGCAGTGGCATGGACAACGGAACATGTGTACTGGCTCTTTCTGGCAACGCTTTCCTTTATTTACCTGCGCAGCGGTAAATGGAAGGAAAGGGAGATTTAATTAGACTATCTGGTCTATGTCGTTGTTGTCGGATTAAAAAGCTCCAATGAGCGACATCTTACATTGTTATTTTGCATCGTACTTGCAAACATAGTAACTAGTGGATTAAAAGAATATATTTTTCATGAATGGCCTGATAGGAATATTATTCTTAATTGTCCAATATAACAAACTGCCCCCCCAAAGGAGTGATGTCTACAATACAGTTCAATGTAGGGACTGAAATACCTTACTAAGTAATTAACTTTCCTGAATTTTGTACTATCTTTATCATCGGAAATGTCGTAAGGTGGAAAAATGGAAAGTTGTATGGGTGAGACGATTTCATTAAATCGTTAAGTCATTAAATCGTTAAGGGATATGCGGAACAGGCTTGCCTTTGTATTGTTTATATTATGTATGATACCGGCGTTACATGCCCAGGAGTACCGCTGGGGGGTAGGGCTCGACTATTTTTTCGATAACCGGGAGTATAAGAAGTCTTCTTTCACCGATCCGCAGACCTTGCACGGGATATGGCTGAATATGCTGGGAGGTGTCACGTGGGATTCAACGCATACCATTTATGCCGGCGTGAACCTGCTCAAGATTCCAGGGATGAGAAAAGCCGTCAATAAAACGGATGTAACCCTTTACTACCAGTATAAGAAGCCGAAGATACTTTTACGGGCAGGTGCTTTTCCGCGAAAGGAGGTGTTGCCCAACTATTCCGACTTCTTTTTCAGGGATTCGGTAAATCTTTTTATGCCGCTTATGCAGGGCGTCTTCTGGCAGATAGGGAAGGATGCCAACTTTTTTAATGCATGGATGGACTGGACCGGCTATGCTACGGCGAATACCCGGGAGAGTTTTTATCTGGGGTTCTCAGGAAAAGCCTCCAGGGGAATACTCTTCGCTGATTTTCAGTCTTATCTCTTCCATTATGCCGGTACCT
The DNA here is from genome assembly GCF_937873925.1 of uncultured Proteiniphilum sp. Taxonomy (GTDB): domain Bacteria; phylum Bacteroidota; class Bacteroidia; order Bacteroidales; family Dysgonomonadaceae; genus Proteiniphilum. Next base: position 4,560 of record NZ_CALNAT010000039.1, read on the forward strand.
TTCCCGAAAATCCGGCTTATGGCGTAAGCGAACAAATACAGGGCATGGCATCGGCAGGGCTGGAATATGAAGCGGCAAACAGTTTCAAAGGCTTGTTATCCGCCGGTATTTTTGCCGGACTGGAAAGAGACCGGAAAGCAGGGGAGAGCTATAAACCGGTGGGGTTTACGGCCAGGGCTGATGCCGAGTTATACGGGATTGGTACCGAGAATAGGTTTTATACCGGAGATGCCCGGATGCGTTTATTTCCCGTGTACGGTGGTAACCTCTACTGGGGCAGCCCATTCCTGAGGGGGTCGACCTACCTCCAGAGTAAATGGTATATACGCCTGCTGGAGTCGGATCATGCCTCTGCACGGATCAACTGCAACCTTCATTTTTCGGAAGGGCATATATTGTTCCAGCAAACGCTTTCCATCACGGCAAATATTGGTAATTTTCTCAATCCGGAGAAGAAGAAAGTGAATTATCCCTGGATGAGGATTTTCCGGTAAGCGGGTCTCTTCTTTTTGGAATAAGGGTTTAGCCGCATTATCTTTGTCAATAAAATTTGCAATAATGGAATCAGTCAAACAGCAGATTGAAGTGCTTCGCAGGCAGCTGCACGAACACAATTATAACTACTATGTGTTATCTCAACCCACGATTTCCGACTTTGAATTCGACCAACTGATGCGGCAACTGATCGAATTGGAAGCGGCCTACCCCGAATATTATGATCCCAATTCACCTTCGATACGTGTGGGAAGCGATATCAACAACAATTTTACACAGGTACTCCATCGTTTTCCCATGCTTTCGCTTCAGAACACTTACTCGGAAGCGGAAGTGGCCGATTTTTACAATCGTGTGAAGAGGACGCTGAACGAAGAATTTGAGATCGTATGTGAGCTCAAGTTCGACGGTACTTCCATCTCGCTGGTCTATGAAAACGGCCGGTTGACACGGGCAGTAACCCGTGGCGACGGACGCAAGGGCGACGATGTGACCGCCAATGTACGGACTATCCGCAATGTGCCGCTGGTACTGAAAGGCAATGATGTGCCGCCTTATATAGAGGTGCGCGGTGAGATATTGATGCCCTGGAGCTCTTTCAATGCACTCAATAAAGAGCGGGCCGAACAGGAAGAACCCCTGTTCGCCAATCCGCGCAATGCCGCTTCGGGAACCCTGAAGATGCAGGATTCACGTGTGGTGGCTTCCCGTAAACTGGAATCCTATATCTATTCCATGTTGGGCGATGCCCTGCCGTCCCGGAGCCATTTTGAAAATATGACCCTGGCCCGGAAATGGGGACTGAACGTGTCGGCCGCCATGAAGAAATGCCGTACCCTGGAGGAAATCTTTGATTATCTGAAAGAGTGGGATATTGCACGGAAACACCTGCCGGTGATTACCGACGGAGTTGTGCTGAAGGTAGATTCATTGATACAGCAGCGGAACCTGGGCGCCACATCCAAATTCCCGCGGTGGTCTATCGCTTTTAAATTCAATGCCGAACAGGCGGTCACACGTTTGGAATCGGTTTCCTATCAGGTGGGACGTACGGGCGCCGTCACTCCTGTGGCCAATCTGGAGCCGGTCTTGTTATCCGGCACCACCGTGAAGAGGGCTTCTTTATATAACGAAGATGCCATTCTCGCCCTCGACCTGCATATCGGCGACAGGGTCTTCGTGGAGAAAGGCGGCGAGATCATTCCCAAGATTACCGGCGTAGATAAGGAAGCCCGCTTTCTGTTGGGTGATAAGGTTACTTTTACCCGCAAATGTCCCGATTGCGGAACCCCCCTGGTACGCAATGAAGCTGAGGCAGTACATTATTGCCCTAACAGTGAGGGATGTCCCACGCAGATAAAGGGACGCATCGAACACTTTGTCACCCGCAAAGCCATGGATATCACCATCGGTCCGGAGACTATCACCCTGCTCTACAATAAAGGATTGATCCGTGATGCTGCCGATCTCTACTTATTGCGGTTCGATGATCTTGCCAATCTGGAACGTTGGGGGGAGACCAGCGCCAATAACCTGTTGGATAGTATAGAGAGATCAAAGTCGGTATCCTATGAACGGGTTCTTTATGCCCTTGGCATCCGTTTTGTAGGCGAGACCGTGGCGCAGAAACTGGCACACGCGTTTCCCGATATCGATCAACTGGAGCAGGCAACCGTTGAACAACTGGTCACCGTGGATGAGATCGGTGAGCGGATTGCACGGAGTGTAACTGCGTACTTTGCCAATCCCCTCTTTTGCGATTTCCTTCAGAGACTGCGGCAGCACGGTCTGCAGTTCGCTTTGAGCCAGGAAGCACTGGCAGCGAAAACCGATAAGCTGAAAGGACTGACCATTGTCATCAGCGGGACGTTTGAATTCCATTCACGGGACGAATACAAGGCGATGATTTTGCAGAACGGGGGAAAGAACAGCGGTTCGGTTTCGAAAAATACCGATTATATCCTTGCCGGAGAGAATATGGGGCCGGCAAAACTGGAAAAAGCCCGGAAACTCGGTGTGAAAATCATCCATGAAAAAAAATTCCTGGAAATGATCGGATAATGGTTTACACCTCCTATGTAGAAAGAGAACTCTCAGTAACGCCATTTATTATGATACGGTAATCTGCCAATAGTCAACGGGTAACTATGAACATAAGCCGCGGATGTATTGTTATATGAGCAGGCGTTTAATTTTATAAAAAGGAGAAGGAATCATGAAAATTTTATTATTAGCAAGAAACGGAACCCTGTTGGTTATCACTTTGACCGCAATACTTACGCTAGCGTCATGCAACAATCAACAGAGAAAAGAACAGACAGAAGGACGGACAGAAGTGGTGAAGATAGAGACCGCTACCCCCGGGGACAGTACGAAAAACTTCACGGTGTATACCTATGAGCAAAAAGATGAGGCTGTTCGTGAAGCAAATAGCGAACTTGACAAACTGAACCGGCAAATAGATGAACTGAAGGCCGATGCAAATGCCAGATCCGCTGAATTATCGGCAGAAGTGAAAGCTGATTACCAAAAGGCTATTACCGATCTCGAAAAAACAAGAGACGACTATAAGGCTGAAATAGAGAAATTGCAGAACAGTACTCAGGAAAACTGGGAACAAACAAAAAGAGATATTAGCAGCAAGTATGAAAATGCAAAAAGAGGGGTAGAGCGCGGATGGAAGAACTTTAAGGAAGATGTGAACCGATCCGTTGAAGAAGTGGAAAAATCGCTTCGATAATTTTTAACATGATAGGTATGTAAGAGGGGGTAGCGATTGCCTCCTCTTTTTTTGTAATAATCTGTTCACTCCATAATTGCCTATTATATCAACAGTTTTTTACTGTACGATAAGAGGAGTGTTCCGGTAACCGAGATCGACGAGAAAATTTTTCCGGAGACGCTGCTGCAATAAAGGGTTGACTTTTCCTACTTATTATTATAGGCTTTCACTAACCGATCGGTTCTTTCGTGTCTTTGCCTGTTACGGGTACGTATGGGGTCAAAATCATGGCCGGAAGGAACCACCCTTTGCCCCGCGGTGGGGATGATCATCATGTTCTTTCCCACAAACTCGTATTTCACCGATCCTGCCGGACGTTGGTTGATAGGTATGGAGTTTGTTACTCTCGTCTCTATATGTATTTTATACTTTTCCGGAGGATGGAGTACCTGGATCTGGTCTGATTTTGTGGGTAGTCTGGTTGTGGGAGATACTTTAAGGACTTCCCTATCCTGCCCGGGTAGTATCTGTGGAGCATGCTGAAGCGGTTGATAGCCGGATTGTTTTTCAGGCGTAATGAGTGATTGACGAAGTCTTTTTTTCATTTCATCATTCAAATCCTGTGCATTTGATTCTATTACAATCAATCCGAATATTACGCACAAAGGTATAAAATACGAAGTTGTCTTCATCAGCCCGTTGTTATTGCCGGAAAGGGTTCTATTCTACCATAGACGGTTCTGCCCCGGGAAAGCTGCACGACTTCCTGTTAAAGAAGTTTATTGGAGTGTTAAATGTTAAGAAAATATCAATCTTTCATGGGGAAACTGTGCGAGCCGATATGATGTCCGTCGGCAAAGATGTCGGCTTTATAAGTGCCGGGCATCAGAAATTCTTCTATGTCCCAGTACATGGTGACGGGAATCTCTTCGCCGCCATATTCCACGATCCGTTTCATGGAGTAGAGTATCTCTCCGTTTTCATAAGGGAATGTGTTGGATGGGCTTTTTGAAAGGACCGATCCGTCGGGAGTCATGATGCGGATATAAATAGTGCGCTCTCCCGGCTCTGCGGTGATATTGCGGGCTAAGGTGAATGAGACGACAAACTGTGCACTCCGGCTCAGGCGCGATTGTTCCCTTCCCCTGTCATTTACCGCTTTAGCGCCGATATTGGTAGCTACCAGTTGCGCTGCCAGCGACACCTTCTCCGAGAGCTGCTCCCGCTCCTGGGATACCTGTCTGAGAGTTTGGGTCGTTCTCTGGTACCGGTCGGTAATCTGTTGGTTTTCGGCCCGTAGTTCCTCATTGAGCCTGTTGAGCGAATCAATCTGCTGAACATAAGAGCGGAGAATTTTACGCAGCGTGGCCAGTTCATCTTTCAACCGTTTGATTTCCGCCTGGTCGCTTGCTTTGGTCATCCGCAACTCTTCCTGTAAGCGAAGCACCTTAGCCTGTTCGTTCTCCAACTTGTATAACAGGGAATCATTCTGGACGCTGAACTTAAACCCTTCGTATTGCAAAGAAATGGCCTCGTACTCGTCTTCTAATTCCTGCTTATCAATAGTGAACTGTTCCTGCATCTCGCTCATCTGGGAGTTCCTGGTGACGAGGAATCCGATAAGAATAGCCATCACTATGACGAGTACACCTATCACGGCAATCAGCTGCGGCGTTCGTTCTTTCAAGTTTATCTTCATCTAAGTGCTTATTTTCCGATCGACCGCAAAAATAAGCCTTTTCAGGCTAAACCCCAATGATTCACCGACCTTTTTTGTAAATTTAAGAATTAACGGAGCGTGGCTGCCTTTTAAAAAATAGATGATCTGGTTTTCGAAGTAAACTCTTCCAGAAACAACATCCCCTTGTATGAATTTCCTTTCCTGTTGAGCCGGGGACTCCAGACGGCAATAGCGTATTTTTCAGGGTGGACGGCCACGATCCCGCCACCTACACCGCTCTTTCCTGGCAGACCTACTTTAAAAGTGAACTCTCCCGCTTCATCGTAAAAGCCGCAGGTCTGCATAAGTGCATTGGTTCTTTTGGTGCGGCTGGCAGAGAGGATCTGTTCGCCGGAATGGGGGACAATCCCGTTGTTGGCGAGAAAGAGAAAAGCTTTGGAGAGTTCCTTGCAACTCATTTCAATGGAGCAGATATGAAAATAGATATCCATCACGCTATCGATATCATTCCTGATGTTGCCGAACGATTTCATCAGGTTAATCAATGCATAGTTCCTGTAACCGGTTTTTTTCTCCGATAATGCCACTCCGGAATTATAACTGATGCTGTCGACTCCCGTTATACGACGGATGAACGACAGGATATTCTCTTTGGGAGAAGCCAGTTCACCCGCGAGAATATCGCAAACCACAAGGGCTCCCGCGTTGATAAACGGGTTTCGGGGTATGCCTTTGTCGTACTCCAACTGTACCAGCGAATTGAATGGCGTGCCTGCTGGTTCCAGCCCCGTTCGTTCCCAAATGTTGCTTTTTACGTGGGAATAGGCCAGCACAAACGTAAATACTTTGGCAATACTTTGGATGGAAAAGCGTTTTTCCGCATCGCCGAAAGCAAATTTGTCACCCCCGACGGTAGTGAGATGTACGCCGAATTGATAGGGATCCACATGCGCCAGTTCAGGGATGTAATCGGCCACCTGTCCGGGATCTTCTAACGGCTGCAAATCCCGGTAAATCTCCTGAAAGATTGTCTCATACTGCATTTTTGTTTTATTAGACTTTAATTCGACGTAAAAATAGGATTTTTAATTCATAATTATGTTGTAAATTGCAAGCATAAACAAACAGGAGCTGATATTTTAATTAATAACCGCAAATAATGTATGAGAGCAATGGAGACCCCGGCAGTTTATATCGTTGGAAAAAATGTATTTCCCAATTCATTTATAGAGATCGGAACGGCTGTTCCGGTATTGGTCGGTTATCCTGAAAAGGCCCTGAGCGGAAATAAATCGCTGTGGAAGAAATTCCTGCTGTACCTGATCCTGTGTTGCTCCTATGTCTTTATCGCATCTGCCGATGAGGGGATGTGGATGCTCCATCTGCTGAAGCAACAAAAATTCTCCGAGATGCGGAAACTCGGCCTGCAACTGGAGGATTATGATATTTATAATCCCGACGGAGCTTCCCTGAAAGATGCCGTGGTGTTCTTCGGAAGAGGATGCACCGGGGAGGTGATCTCGTCAAAAGGACTGGTACTCACCAATCACCATTGCGGATACGGCCAGATACAGAACCACAGTTCTCTGGAGAATAATTATCTGGATGAGGGTTTCTGGGCAATGACAAAAGCCGAAGAACTTCCCAACCCCGGGCTTACCGTCACTTTTATCGACCGGATGGAAGATGTGACGGATTATGTGAAACAGTGTCTTGAAAGGGATAAGGAAAAGGATGCCGACGGCGTTTTCTTTCTTTCTCCCTCTTATCTTAACGGGATTGCACGTGAGAGGGCAGGAAAGGAACTTTTGACTGCGCCCGGCACGGAAGTGGAGATAAAGCCTTTTTTTAATGGTAATCAATATTACATGTTTACCAAAAAGGTCTATCCCGATGTCCGTCTTGTAGGCGCCCCGCCAAGTTCCATCGGGAAATTCGGGGCCGATACCGATAACTGGATGTGGCCTCGCCATACGGGCGATTTTGCTTTGTTCCGTATCTATGCCGACAGAGAGGGAAATCCGGCAGCCTACTCACCGGAGAACATACCGCTGAAACCTAAACGGTGGCTGAATATATCTACCGGAGGAGTCGATGAAAACGATTTCGCTATGATACTGGGATTCCCGGGAACCACCCATAAATATTATACCTCATGGGAGGTGGCAGAGCGAAGGGATATCGATAACAACGTCCGTATACGCATGAGGGAAGCGCGCCAGCAAGCCATGCTGGAGGAGATGCTGGACGATCCTGCCGTGAAGATACAATATGCTTCCAAATATTCCGGTTCCACGAATGCGTATAAAAACGCCATTGGCACCAACTGGGCCATTGACCTGCGCGATTTTGAACAGTTGAAACGGGAACAACAAAACCGCTTGTTGGAATGGGCGGAGATCAATCGCAGACCTGAATATATGGAGGCGTTGAATGAAATAGAGAGGATTGTTGAAGAGAGAGCCGATCTTCGTTACAGGAGCTGGATGCTCAATGAAGGTATCATACGGGGGGTGGAATTCGCCAGTGTACCTCAAAAAGGATGGAATATGCTGATACGTGCGGTGGACAGCGCAAAGGCTGGAGAAACGGATTCCCTGCGGCATAGGGAGGATATGGAAAGAGCCATCCTGCAACTCATGGAGGATTATTCCCGGTTCGCCGATAAGGACTACAATGCCGGTGTAGATAGGAAGGTATCTACCGCGATGCTCTCGGAGTACGTCGGGTTGATCGGGAAAGAGACGCAGCCCTCCTTTTTCGAGCATATCTCCGCCGGGTTTAATGGCGATATAGAGGCATTCGTGAATCATATTTTCGATCGCTCTCTTTTCGGGAATAGCGAGAATTTCAATCGGTTTGCATCCGGCCCGGAAGCGTTTCTTGCCGATGAAGAAAACCTGACGCGGTTACGGAACGACCCTATGTTCCTGTTCGCCCGTTCAGTGACCGAGGAATCCCTTTCCCTCGGAAGTCAATTGGGTAAATATGATATCCCATTCTCCCTGGCACGTCGTACCTATCTGGAAGGGATCCTTGCCATGGACGGGCCATATACCCATTTTCCCGATGCCAACCTGACCCTTCGGCTGACGTATGGCCAGGTGAAAGGATACCGTCCGCGCGACGCGGTGTATTATGCCCATCAGACTACCCTGAACGGTGTGATAGAGAAGGAAGATCCGAAAAATTGGGAGTTCGTGGTGCCGGAACGATTGAAAGAATTATACGAAGAAAATGATTTCGGTACTTACGCTATCATGGGCGATGGGAGGATGCCGGTCAATTTCGTGGCTACCACGCATACTACCGGTGGTAACTCCGGCAGCCCGGTATTGAACGGAAAAGGGGAGTTGATCGGTATTAATTTCGACCGGAACTGGGAAGGTGTAGGAGGAGATATCCAATATCTACCCGACTATCAGAGAAGCATTATTGTAGATATCCGCTATGTGCTTTTCGTGATCGACCGGTTTGCCGGAGCCGGCCATCTGATAGAAGAACTGGATATGAACTAACGGCGGTATACAAGGGCAAGGGAAACATCGGTTCATTCCCGTGCGGATTGAATAGGGGTCAGGTTGAGGTATATACAGGGATTGACGGATTACCTTACTCGTTGAACAGACGGCTTCTGGCGATCATACAGGCGCCGATGATTCCGGCTTTGTTCTTCAGTTTCGACGTGACGATCCGGGTATCTTTGTTGACCAGATTCAGGGAGTGCTTCCTGATGGAACTTCGTATGGGTAGCATAATAAATCCTTCCGTTTCCGCTACCTGTCCCCCTATAATGACCAACTCGGGATTGAAAATATTGATGAGTCCCGCAATATATTTGCCCAGTTTATATCCTACCTCCTCCACAATCTCAATACAGAGCGGATCCTCCATGTTGGTAGCTTTTATAATATCGGTGAGCGTGAGTTTACTGATGTCTTTTATCTGCTCTGTAAGGATAGTGCTCTCCCCTTTTGAGATACGCTCCATGATCACCCTGTGTATGGCTAGGCCGGATGCTTCGGTTTCGAGACACCCTTTTTTCCCGCAATGACAGAGGATTTCATTCTCGAAAATAGGAAAATGGCCGAACTCACCGGAAAAGCCTGATTTCCCGTAATAGGGTTTCCCCTCGATAATGATGCCGATACCCAATCCCCACGAAATATTGACAAAAATAACATTCTGTTCACCTTCCGACACCCCTTTCATATATTCGCCGTAGGCCATGGCACGCGTATCGTTGTCAATCCCTACATTGTAGTTCAGGCGTGCTGTAAGCGTTTCGCTAATAGGACTTTCACTAAAATAAAAACTGCTGTAACTGTATCCTGATTCGGGATTTACACGGCCTGAGATATTCAGGTTGATATTGAAAATCTTTTTTCTGAGTTCCCCGGTCTTGTCGATGAATTTCTGGATATGATCGCAAAGCAAATCGAACGACTCTGTCGTATTTTCATAGGTATAGGGGATGCCCGTCTGATACTCAATGATATTGCCTGTAAAGTCCATCAGGGCTATGTTCAGATGATGCCGGCTCATATCCACCCCTACGAAATAGGCGGAAGTGGGATTCAGCCCGTAGACGCTCGGATGTCTGCCGCCGGCCGTCTGGATCTTTCCGAACTCGGCGATTAATCCCTGGTCCTTAAGCTCGGCAATAAATTTGGTAATGGTGGGTACGCTGAGATCGAGTTCCTTGGATAGTTCCGCGATAGTGTCATTCCCTGTGGTGATGAAATGATTGATAATGTCTTTTTTTATCTGTACGTTTTTCGGACTTTTATCGCTTTTCAGAAGAAAATTCTTTACCATGATATAATTTGTTTAGTGATCGAATTCAGATCGTTCGGGTCATTTGCGGCGAAAGAATATATCCTGACCGGAAGGACTCTGTAACAGAACATAAGCAAAGTTATGAAAAAAATGATTTAACAAACGCAAAAATATAAAGAAAACTTTGTTATATGCCTTTCCGGTCATTTTCTTTTTTGATATCTTTGCGCAAAATAGTAATTATAGCCCTTTTTAAGGGACTATTCCCTATAAAAAACAAAAATAGAACAACAAACTATAAACAAATTAATTTATGAATTACTTTTATCTTGTACCGGTCGCCTCTATAGTGGCGCTGATTTTTGCATATTACTTCTTTAAAGGAATGATGAAGGAGAGTGAGGGCACGGAGAAAATGAAGACCATTGCGCGTTACGTACGCGAGGGAGCCATGTCCTACCTTAAACAGCAATACAAAGTGGTGACGGCGGTGTTTATTGTCCTGGCAGTTCTTTTCGCTGCCATGGCCTTCTTCGGCCTGCAAAACAGCTGGGTGCCGTTTGCTTTTCTTACCGGCGGTTTTTTCTCGGGTCTGGCAGGTTTCTTCGGTATGAAGACAGCCACTTATGCTTCGGCCAGGACGGCCAATGCCGTCCGTCGTTCGCTGAACAGCGGGCTACAGGTTGCCTTCCGCTCGGGTGCCGTGATGGGACTTGTAGTAGTAGGGCTGGCGCTGCTCGACATTTCCGCATGGTACCTGATCCTGAATCATTTTGTGGATGACGCCGATGCCGGGCATAAGCTGATCATGATCACCACTACCATGCTTACCTTTGGGATGGGCGCTTCCACACAAGCCCTGTTTGCCCGTGTGGGCGGCGGCATCTATACCAAGGCAGCCGATGTGGGGGCCGACCTGGTGGGAAAGGTTGAGGCGGGCATTCCCGAGGACGATCCGCGCAATCCGGCTACCATTGCCGATAATGTGGGTGATAATGTGGGTGATGTGGCGGGGATGGGCGCCGACCTCTACGAGTCTTATTGCGGTTCTATCCTTTCTACGGCGGCCCTGGGTGCATCGGCATTTATATTGAACCCGTCGATGCAGCAGAATGCGGTATTTGCCCCCATGATCATTGCCGCCATCGGGGTGTTCCTCTCTATCCTCGGTATTTTTTTGGTGAGGACCAAAGAGAATGCTTCGGTGAAACAACTGATGGCTTCCCTTAACAGGGGAGTGAACGTGAGCGCGGTCCTGATCGCCATCGCTACATTCGGTATCTTGTACCTGCTGGATTTCAGCAACTGGCTGGGATTATCCTTCTCAGTGATTGCCGGCCTCCTTGCCGGAATTATCATCGGACAGGGAACCGAATATTTTACCTCGCATTCCTATAAACCTACAAGAGATATTGCCGCCAGTGCGAAGACCGGTCCCGCGACAGTGATCATCTCGGGAATGGGAACAGGCTTTATCTCGACGGTGATACCGGTGATCACCATCGTACTGGCAATTATGGTCTCCTATCTTGCTGCCATCCGTTTCGATGTACAGAATATGGTTTCGGCTGAAAATCTGAGTATGGGTTTGTACGGCATCGCCATTGCTGCGGTGGGGATGCTTTCCACACTGGGTATCACCCTGGCAACGGATGCTTACGGCCCCATCGCCGACAATGCCGGAGGTAATGCCGAAATGAGCGGATTGGAGCCGGAAGTGAGAAAACGCACCGATGCGCTGGACGCATTGGGAAATACTACGGCTGCTACCGGAAAAGGGTTTGCCATTGGATCGGCGGCACTGACCGGACTGGCATTATTGGCATCCTATATGGAGGAGATACGGATAGGGATGCTTCGTCTGGGTAACGATGTACTCGAATTTACCAATGGAGAGACGGTGGAAGTGGCAAAAGCCAGCTTTGTGGATTTTATGAACTATTTCCAGGTTACACTCATGAATCCGAAAGTACTCGCGGGTATTTTCCTAGGCTCGATGATGGCATTCCTTTTCTGCGGACTCACGATGAATGCCGTGGGAAGAGCAGCGCAAAAGATGGTGGAAGAGGTGCGCCGCCAGTTCCGTGAAATAAAAGGAATATTGACCGGAGAAGCCACTCCCGATTATGCATGTTGTGTAGGTATATCTACTAAAGGCGCTCAACGGGAGATGCTGTTGCCTTCGCTGTTGGCGATTATCGTACCGGTATTGACCGGCTTGCTGCTTGGTGTAGCCGGGGTGATGGGATTACTGGCCGGAGGCCTGGGTGCCGGTTTTGTGCTGGCTGTCTTTATGGCCAACTCAGGCGGAGCCTGGGACAATGCCAAGAAATATATCGAAGAGGGTCATCTGGGCGGAAAAGGTAGCGAAGCGCACAAGGCCACTGTGGTGGGCGATACGGTAGGAGATCCCTTTAAAGATACCTCCGGCCCGTCTCTTAATATCCTTATCAAGCTGATGAGCATGGTATCCATTGTGATGGCTGGGCTGACAGTGGCATGGAGCCTTCTGTAACCCGCTTCTTTTAGCGTTTATTATTAGTTGGCATGCCTTCGGATCCGGCAATATTTTGTATATTTGACGCTTCAAATTATCCTTTTATACGAACTATTTCGTTAAGCAATACGGGTAGAAGACAAGCTTGCTTGGATTATGCCGTTGCGAGAAATAGTCTGATGAAATCGAAGTATTATTAACATTCAAATATAAATCAATTATGAGCTTTCTGACGAACGACAAATTAACGATTGTAGGAGCTGCCGGCATGATCGGTTCCAATATGGTGCAAACAGCTGCCATGATGCGTTTAACGCCCAATATCTGCCTTTATGACCCGTTTGCACTGGGTCTGGAAGGGGTAGTGGAAGAAATGCGTCACTGTGGTTTCGAAGGAGTGAATTTCACCTCCTCCACAGATGTGAAAGAAGCGTTCACCGGCACCAAATACATGATCTCTTCAGGTGGTGCACCCCGTAAGGACGGAATGACCCGTGAAGACCTGCTGAAAGGCAATGCCGAAATCGCAGCCCAACTCGGAAAAGATATCAAGGCATATTGCCCGGAACTGCAGCATCTGACCATCATCTTCAATCCGGCCGATATTACCGGTCTGGTGGCATTGATCTACTCCGGCCTGAAACCTTCGCAAGTGACAACATTGGCGGCGTTGGACAGTACCCGTCTGCAAAGCGAACTGGCGAAACATTTCGGTGTGGAACAGAGCAAAGTGACGGGTGCCCGTACTTATGGCGGCCACGGCGAACAGATGGCTGTTTTTGCTTCTACAGCCAAAGTGGATGGCAAGCCTCTTGCCGATCTTGTCGGAACAGATGCTCTCTCCAATGAAGCGTGGGCTGAGTTGAAACAACGTGTGACCAAAGGTGGCGCCAATATCATTAAGTTGCGCGGCCGTTCTTCTTTCCAGAGTCCGTCCTATACCTCGGTTGAGATGATCCGTGCTACTATGGGGGGTGAATCTTTCCGTTGGCCGTCAGGATGCTATGTGAATATTCCTGGATTTGAACATATTATGATGGCGATGGAGACCACACTCGATAAAAACGGCGTTTCATTCGGCGAAGTGAAAGGTACCGATGCCGAAATAGCAGAACTCAGACAGAGTTACGGACACTTAGTGAAACTGCGTGACGAAGTGATCGCCATGGGTATTATTCCGCCGGTAGATCAGTGGAACAGCGTCAATCCGAACCTGTAAGATCCGGGAATTCTGTTGCCGGTACTACATACGCGTTACGGATTAATAGGACATTCTATAACTGAAGAAGCCGGCTCATTGAGCCGGCTTTTTTTTAACCCCTGTATCGCATTCAGAAAATATATTCTGTTATAATAAAGTTATGATGAAAAACAATGGTCTCATTTTTCTCCTCGCGATTACTGTGGGGAGTATTACAACAATATCAGCGCAAACAAAAAACAGGAAGGTCGACACGAACGGCTCGGGGGGACTGCATATACGGGTAACTGACCTTTCTCAGGTTTCTCCAAAGGATAGCTGTGACTTTATTTCCAAAGGGTGGGTCCGTTATAGCGACTTTGGCGCCAGGGGTGACGGGAAAACCGATGATATAAAGGCTATCGCCGCCACACATGCATTTGCCAATCGGCATGGACTGACGGTAAAAGCTGATGATGAGGCTACGTATTACATTGGAGGAGAAAATCATACAGTAGATATCCGGACCAATACCGATTTTGGCAATGCAGCCTTTATCATTGATGATACCGCTGTCCAAAACCGGAATGCTCCTGTTTTCTCTGTTACTTCCACCCTGCAGCCCATTAAACCGGAGGGTATCGCCACCTTAAAAAGGAATCAGCACAAAATTGATGCTTCCCTGCCGGGAGCCGGTCTGGTGACTGTTACCGACTCCAATGTCAGACGTTACATCCGGTACGGTCCTAATCAAAATAACGGATCCCCTCAAACAGACATCTTTGTAGTGAATAAAGAGGGAGAAGTAGATGAAAATACGCCTATCATTTGGGATTTTGACCAGATCACGGAGATTAGTTTTCTCCCTGTCGATGAAATGACACTGACCATTTCCGGAGGACGTTTTACGACCATCGCCAACAGAGAGGAATCGAAATACAGTTACTATAGCCGTGGTTTGGCAATCCGGCGATCGAATGTGGTGATAGACGGATTGGAACACCTTGTCACCGGTGAAGGAGACCAAGGGGCACCTTATGGTGGTTTCATTCATATCAGTAACTGTGCCAACGTGACCGTCAGGAATACTCTTCTCACCGGGCGGAAAACGTATCAGACCATTGGATCGGCAGGGGTTACGGTCTCTATGGGAAGTTATGACATCTCCGTCAACCGGGCGTTGAATGTCACCTTCGAAAATTGCAGCCAGACGAACGACATTCACGACCGTACCTATTGGGGGATTATTGGCTCCAACTATTGTAAGAACCTCGTGTACGATAATTGTACTTTTTCCCGGTTTGATGCGCATATGGGGGTTGCGAATGCCACCATTCGTAATTCAACATTGGGGCACCAGGGGATTAACGCTATCGGCAGCGGGGTTTTTATTGTCGAGAACTCCACCATAGCCAGCAGAAACCTCATCAATCTTCGTTCCGATTATGGCAGTACCTGGCAGGGTGAATTTATTATACGCGACTGTGTTTTTATTCCTACCGGTCTGCAGAGCGGCAATGTAAGCCTGATAGGGGGATCTAATTCGGGGCAACACGATTTTGGTTACACATGCTATATGCCTGCACGGATCACCATTGAAACCCTCCGAATTGAGGATGCCGACCCTCCCGCGGACTATGAGGGAGTTGCTGTTTTTGCTGATTTCAATAGAGAAA
The DNA here is from genome assembly GCF_937873925.1 of uncultured Proteiniphilum sp. Lineage (GTDB taxonomy): Bacteria > Bacteroidota > Bacteroidia > Bacteroidales > Dysgonomonadaceae > Proteiniphilum. The sequence goes on from NZ_CALNAT010000039.1 coordinate 19,590, forward strand.
TGAGAGATGATTCCTATCGGGAAAAGTTTCCATACATCAAAACAGAGGAGGTTATTCTCGGGAATATAAATGCCGCTAGTGGTAAATTATTGAGAATTAGTGATAATACCTATATGTTTAAAGATGTAACCATCCGTAGCCGGGGAGACGGTTACAGCAACTCCGCAACTTTGGTGTCGGGGGTGATTCCGTTCTATTTCTGTTCATATGATAATAGCCGTTGATCGCCTTCCAGCTTTCGCATCTGCGTTATATCCTGCGTTACTTCCACCACTCCAAGGTATTCGCCCTCTTTTCCGCGGACGGCGGAATATTCGATGTAAATAAAACGTCCCATGAAGTTCGACATCCAGAAAACAGCTTTATTCTCTTTCCCGCTTTTGAAGTCGGTGAGGATCTGCTCCACTATATGTACGCTTGCGGGAGGGTGACACATTCTTACGTCGCGGCCGATGATCGAACGGTTGCGGTCGAACACGCGGTTCGGGCTGTGGGAGAAGAAGCGTACCTTGTCGTTCTTGTCCACAAAGGTGATGTCGAGAGGCAGATGAAGGAACAACGCCTCCAGTTCATCGAGATAGAATCCACCGGAAGAAAGGATAATACCATCGGAAGCTACATATTCCTGTTGCTTTACCTCTACACCTGCTGGCTGCCATTCCTCCCGGGGATCGATCAGGCAATAGCCGAATTCCGGTGTTTCCCGGTACACCTTATACCATTCCTCTTCGGTAAGCGTATCCATCGCCATCGGTAACAGGATCTCTTCCTCTTTCATGATCATTCCGGCGATCATTTCTACCGTAGGATCCAGTACTAACTGTATGGTCGACTTTAACTCTTCCGTACCGGAGATAGGCGATGCAAGCGCTTCGTGTGCATTCTTCAACAGTCCGCGCGTTTCATCGTGCTTGCCCCACATCACTTTGGGCGGACCGGTGATCAGGTGCTTCTCCAGGAACGGGAATAACAGGTACTCCTTCCGTAAGTAGTGCTTGTCGATATCGGAGAAGTTGTTGAAGATAGTACGCAGTTGCAGTATGTATCCGGGTACTTGTAAATCGGTGATGCCCGGGATCCTTTTCTTCACCCCTTCGTAAGCGTCGATCTGTTCACGGATAGCCCGATTCTCTTTTTTGAAAGTATCTACCGGATGGCCGGCAGGTATCTGTTTTGCCCCTTGCAGGTCGATGCTTCCGTCGAGTACGGCCGTATGGAGGTCGCAGAATTCCAGTATCTCTTCCGCGGTGAGTGCGTTGCTGCTAATCAGTTCCTGCTCCACTTCCACCACTTCGTTATAAGGGATGGTTCGTAGCACCTCTATCAACCGCTGGCGCAGTACTTCGGGATTATCTCCCTCGTGCAGTCTGAGGAGGAGATGGCGCAACAGCTCTTTGCGTTGCAGGGAGTTATTGATGATTTCACTCATAATTATTCTTCTCCCCGTATCATGGTGAGTAACATCTTGAATTGCTCAACTGCTTTCAGGGCGTGTGGTACATTGGCCGGCATAATAATACAGTCCCCTTTCTTCAGAAGATGCGGTACGCCGCCAATCCGTATTTCTGCTTCTCCGTCCAGTATCTGCACGAAAGCATCGTAGTTGGCGGTATGTTCGGTCAGTCCCTGATCTTTATCGAAAGAGAAAAGAGTAATGTTCCCTGCCTTGTTTTTTGTGACCTGCTTGCTGATTACTCCGCCCGAAGTGTAATCAATGGATTCTTCGAGGACGATAATTTTTGATTTTTCATATGTTGCCATAGTCTTTATTTTTAATAATGTTTTTATTAGAGCAGAATATTTCCAGAGTGCTGCATATATTGAAAGAACCCAGTCTATATGCATTAGCTTTAAAGAAAATATTTCATGCTGCTTGCAAAAATACTAATCAGAACCAGTATAAATTGTAACCGAGGTTACATAAATTGCAGGTTAGTGTGTTTTAATATAATTTAAGTCACTCTTTCAAGCACCCAATAGGAATAACATTCACGCCGTCCTCGCGGGTATAAGCCAGTTCACCACCTGTCAGGACAATCAAGAGGTCAGGAAGCCGGATCTTTATCTGCTCTTCCTTTTCATTCTTTTCCCGGACAAGTCTTTTCAGCTCCAACAGATGTTTAGCCCCTTCTTCTATTTCCCGGCTGCCGAGTTTACACTCAATAAGCGCGTATCGGCCATCATCCAAATGGAGGACTGCATCAGCTTCCAATCCAAAACGGTCATGATAATACGATAATCTTCCACCCAAGACCTGCGAATAGGCTTTCAAATCCCTCATACATAAGCACTCATAGACGAAGCCGAAAGTCTTTAAATCAAGTTCGAGGCTTTGGGGAGACGCACCTATGGCAGCTACGGCAATAGATGGGTCGACAAAGCAACGTTTCTTCCCCGTCCTGATGACGGTCTTGGAACGAATAGCAGGACTCCACGCTTCCATATCGTCAATGACAAAAAGTCTCTCCAACGCACTCACATAATCATCAAAAGTCGACATGGCGGTATTCTCCATTTCAATGGATACATCGGCCAATATAGCCGTTTTCTTGGCCAATGTGCAAAGATTTCTTGCATAAGAGCGCATGATTAACCGGGCAAGGGCAGGATTTCGTTGCCGCCCATCCACTCTCGAAATGTCTTCTTCGCAAATGATATTCACGTAATCTTTGGCTATCAGTAGCTTGGCTGCATCGCTCATGTTGTCTAAAGACGCAGGCCATCCGCCCCGGCATGCCACAAAAATAAGGTGCTCAATAGACAAATCAGAAGTGATCCCGTCTATGTCCAACTCTTTATTGTCAAAGAGTTCCCTCAAAGAAATCTTTCCATTAGACTCCTTCGATTCATGAAGGCTCATAGGGTACATTGACATCTGTGAAATACGCCCGGTACCGGTATGCATGATCTCTTTATTATCTATCACCGTTGAGCCGGTAAGAATAAACTGACCCTTCAGTCCGCGCTCATCCACCGCATTACGAACCGCATCCCATAATATCGGTGCTACCTGCCATTCATCTATCAACCGGGGAGTATCACCCTTCAATAACAACGATGGCTTAGTACGAGCAGCTGCCAGATAACCTTCCCTGGTATCCGGATTTTGCATTTTTATCACGCTCTTCGCCTGCATTTCAGCGGTGGTTGTTTTACCACACCATTTCGGCCCTTTTATCTGAACTGCGCCAAAAGCCTCAAGGCGTAAGCTAAGTTGTTTATCTGCAATTCGTTTTAAATATTCCATATCTGCGCTTTGTTTCTTGCAAAAGTATGCTATTAATTTGTAACAACCAAAGGCATCGGTCGATTTTGATATATTTCATCGGTCGATTTTGATGTTATTTGTCGGGTGATTTTGATCTATTCTTTAGCAACCGGCAAAAGCTCGCTTTATACTTGTTGGGTTGTCAGTAGTTCTGCCATTATTCTCCCGATCGGAAACTATTTTCCCATCAATCCTCTTGTAAATCGATTTTTGTGTACATTTGCACACGATATGCATGCAAATCACACCGATTATGGACGTTTCTACTCCCGATCATATCAGTTTATTCACAAAATTCAAAGAAGGGGATGATCATGCGTTTTCTTTTTTTTATGAATTTTATATAAACGATTTGTATGCTTATGGAATAAGCCTGGGAGGGGAAAAAGAAGTCGTAAAGGATGCCGTTCAGGATATATTCCTGAAGATATATTTCGAGGAAAAAGATTTTTCTTCTATCGATCATTTAAAGTATTTTTTGCTGAAATCCCTTAAAAACAGGCTTTACAACATCTACAAATCCAAGGTTGTTTCAACCATGACCGGTATTTCCGAAGATGTCCTGAGTTTCTCTATTACGACAACGGTACTGGACCGGATCATCAATGAAGAAGACCGTACTATTATTCAACAACAGGTAGAAGACCTCCTTTCGAAACTGACCCCCAGACAAAAAGAAGCGATATATCTCCGCTTTATGCAGGAATTGGAATACGAGGAAATTGCCGAAATAATGGACATAACACCGCATGCCGCCCGGAAGTTGATTTCCCGCTCCCTGAAACGGTTGAGGGACGACGAACAACTGCTATTGATCTGTTTGTGTATGCTGATTTTTCCTTAATTTTCATACGATTAAAATTATTGACTTTCAAATGTATCGTATGGAACTCACATTTAATCATGTACTTGTGTGATAATAATTCTCATGCTCGTTTCATTTTTTTTGAAAAAATGGGGACAAAAGATCATCCAGTTTGTATATATAGAAAACAGGCAGGATAGATGCAGGCAGATAAATATAAAAACTATACCGCAACAGATTTCCTCAAGGACAGGGATTTTCTCAGGTGGCAACTCTTCAACCGGGAAGAAGACACTCTGTTCTGGAACGATGCCGTTGAAAAATATCCGGTTCTGAAATTGGGGATAGAAGAGGCTGTTACCTTGTATAAAGACAATATCAGGTTCAATGATTTCAGAATGTCCCATCCGGAAATATCCGAATGCCTGGTTTCATTACAAGGCCTGATCCGTCATAAAAAGAAAAGAAGGCTTTCAAAGCGTATTGTCATGGGCGTATCCGCCATAGCCGCGAGTGTTGCTATCTTCATATCCCTACCCCTTCTCTTCAATAAAAACGATCATGTGCAGGATATCTCAACCTTTGCCCAGGCATTACCCGACAATAACGACCTCTATTCGTCCGACACTAAACTGATCGTATCGGAAAACAATACGGTCGTTTTAAATAATAAGGAATCTTCCATCCAATATGAAAAAGATGCGATAAAAGCCGACGACAACCTTATCCTCAAAGAAGAAACATCGCCTTATAACCAATTGATCATCCCTTACGGGAAACGCTCCGTGATAACTTTTTCCGACGGGACAAAAGTATGGGTGAACGCGGGCAGCAGGCTTGTATATCCTGCCGAATTCGACAAAGGAAAAAGGGAAATTTATGTGGATGGGGAAATCTATATAGAAGTTTCCGAAGATAAGAAACGCCCGTTTGTGATAAAAACGAGGCAGATGGATATAGAGGTATTGGGTACGAAGTTCAATGTGTCGGCGTATGAAGCCGATAAAGTAAATAGCGTAGTACTATTATCCGGTTCGGTCAGTATTTCTTCCAATGCGCACAACAAGGAAATAATTTTGAGCCCCAATCAAAAGTATTCCAATCTTGAGAACTCCTGTTCCGTTGAAAACGTGGATGCAAACATCTATATTTTATGGGCACAAGGATTATACCAGTTTGAAAGTGAAAAACTGGGAAACATCGTCATCCGTCTCGAACGGTACTACGGCATAAAGATTGAATGCGACGCCGCGATAGCAGAGCTGAAATGTTCCGGGAAACTCGACCTGAAAGACGACATGAACAAACTGCTGGAGGAACTATCCCGCGCATTACCCATAATATACCGGCAAAATGCCAACGGAAGTTATACGATCAATGCTAAATCCTGAATATTAGAAGAACTGAGACCGCTCCTGAAATCCCTAAACTGCCAATTTCGGGTAGAACCGACCATTGATTTTCAATTGGTTCTTATGGTCGAAAATGTAAAGATGTCTTATTGAAGGAGACTCAACAACTGAATTTTAAAAGAAAATGCCTATGAAGAAAGTCTGATTCCCTAAAACAGCAACCGGATGATAGTTCCAGTATCATCCGGTCAGAACTTAAATGTAAAACCAGTTAAAGTTTCAAATTTAAATCATTACAAATGTATGACAAAAAACAAATATCTTGGCTTAAAAAAAGCTAATATTAGAAGGACATGTCTAATTATGAGAGTGTTTTTTTTATTCTTTACGTTGGGTATTGGCGTCTGCTTCTCCAATAATAGTTATTCCCAGTCGACAAAGATATCCCTTCATCTGAAAAACAAGACGGTTAAGCAGGTTTTCTCCGAAATAGAAAAGAGCAGCGGATTTATTTTCTTTTACCAGGACGATATCCTCGATGCGGACAGGAAAGTCACGGTAAATGCTGATAATGAGATAATCGAGCAGATCCTGAACGAAATCCTCAGTGCAACCGGTAATACTTATTTTGTTTCCGACCGTTCAATTTACATTATAAAAAAGCCTTCGCATGATATCACGAATAAAGATATTGTCCAACAACAAAAGAAGCAGGTGACCGGAACAATTACTGATAAAGAAGGCGAAGCCATTATCGGCGCCAATATTATAGAAAAAGGTACAACTAATGGAACTGTCACTGATGTGAACGGAAATTTCACGCTAAAAGTAGAAAATAATGCTGTGCTTCAAATTTCTTATATCGGTTATCTTCCTCAGGAAATCAATGCCACAGGCAAAACAACATTTAACATTACTTTAGTGGAGGATACCCAGGCATTGGAAGAATTGGTGGTTGTGGGGTATGGAACTCAAAAAAAAGCCAGCATTATTGGCTCTATTGCGACCATAGAACCCAAAAAACTGATTACATCGAATGCTAATTTAAGTAATAATTTGGCCGGACAATTAGCTGGTATACTGGCTGTTCAACGTTCAGGAGAACCAGGTAGCGATCAAAGTGATTTTTGGATCAGAGGGGTAAGTACCTTTAATGCGGGTTCACAACAAGCTTTGGTATTAGTAGATGGGGTTGAACGAAATATTGACGATGTTGATCCGCTTGATATCGAATCTTTTTCTATTCTGAAAGATGCCACAGCAACTGCGATTTATGGGGTAAAGGGTGCGAATGGGGTAATTTTGATCAATACTAAAAAAGGGACAACGGGTGAGCCCAGCATTCAGATTCGATTTGAAAGTAATATGAATGCCCCTGTAAAACTTGTTGACTATGTAGATGGAGTAAAATATATGCAAATTTTCAACGAAGCATGTCGTAACGTAGGGATCGTCGAAACATATTCGCAAGAAGCTATTGATCAAACCCGCTTGGGAAAAGATCCTGATTTGTATCCTAATGTGGATTGGATGAATGAGGTTTTCCGTGATTTTGCTCAAGATCAAAAAATAAACCTAAACATAAGCGGAGGCGGCAGAAATATTCGTTATTACGTATCTGGTGGATACCTACACCAAAATGGAATCTTGAAAACCAATGAAATGGAGGACAAAAAATCGGAATTAAAATTTGACCGTTTTAACTTTAGAAGTAATATTGATATCGATTTGAGCAAAACAACCTTATTTCAATTGAACCTTGCTGGTTTTTATAAGGAAAAAAGAAATCCTGGATATGATTTATCAACTATTTTTGAAATGGCATCAGCTGTAACTCCGATCAGTTATCCTAAAATTTATTCGGATGGTTCATATGCTCATTTGAAAGGTACTCAATGGAACCCGTGGATGGCTTCTACCCATTCGGGTTATCAGATGAATGAAGAAAACCAAGTTGAATCGAGTATTTCACTTCAGCAGAAGCTCGATTTTATAACCAAAGGTTTGAGTATGAAAGGTCTTTTCTCATTTGATGCTTATAACAATCAAACAACGACTCTTAGAAAAACTCCCACTACTTATTATGCAACAGGACGGGATATGGAGGAAAATTTAATCTTTACATCGACCGAGGAGGGAACAGATTATATAGGTTTGACGGGAGAAACAAATGCCAGTACAAGGAGCACCTATTTGGAAGTCCAGTTGAATTATCAAAGGACATTTTATGAAGCGCATAATGTGTCAGGATTACTTCTTTATAATCAGCATAGTAAAAGAATTGCCCCGGCAAGTAGTGAAGTGGGTTCGCTCCCTTATCGGAATAATGGTATAGCAGGACGACTAACCTACAATTATGACGAACGTTATTTTATAGAAGGTAATTTTGGATACAATGGCTCTGAAAATTTTGCAGCTGGTAAAAGATATGGTTTTTTTCCCTCTTTAGCCATCGGCTGGTATATCTCACAAGAGCCTTTTTATAACGACGCTTTGAGAAAATACATGCATAAACTTAAACTAAAAGCATCTTCCGGACTGGTAGGAAATGACCAAATCTCCACCAATCGTCGTTTCGGTTACCTCACTCTTTTTTCTACAGGATTAAGCGGCTATTCATGGGGAGCCGATGGAAAATACACGTGGACAGGTGTTGGGGTTAATGAATATGGAGATACGGAAATGTCATGGGAGAAAGCGAGAAAAACCAATGTGGGAGTGGAGTTTGGGATGTTAAATATGATTGACCTAAACATTGATTACTATTGGGAAAACAGGAACGATATTTATATGAGAAGAAATTCCATACCTGCCACAACGGGAATCAAAAATTTACCTTATGGGAATGTGGGAAAAATGTCGAATCATGGAGTTGATATGAGTCTAATTGTTAATAAGCAAATAACCAAGTCTTTGTTTTTATCAGTAAATAGTTCATTTACTTTTGCTCGGAATAAAATAACAGAAATGGATGAACCTGATTCAAAATATTCTTACCAGAATAAAACAGGAAAACGATATGGACAATTATTCGGACTAGTGGCTGAAAAATTATACGCTGATGATAACTTTAATGAAGATGGAACTCTGAAAGATGGAATTCCTGTACCGGCATTCATGAATAAAGTTCAACCGGGGGACATTAAATATGTCGATGTTAATAGAGATATGGTAATAAACGACTATGACCAGATCGCCATTGGTTATTCTGCAATTCCGGAAATCGTATATGGATTTGGTGCTACTATTCAATATAAGAAATTTGACTTAGGGTTTCTTTTCCAGGGAACTAAGAATACTTCTCTCCTGTTGGGACAAAACTCTTCCTTCTTTTATCCGGCCGAAAACAGCGGAATTCAAGGAAATATATATGCCAATATCGATGATCGCTGGACGGTAGATAATCCGCGGCAAGATGTATTTTGGCCCCGCTTATATACTGGAGGTACCAATAATAACAACAGACAACCATCGACGTGGTGGTTAAGAGATGCCAGTTTCTGTCGCTTGAAAAATGTGGAAGTCGGTTATAATATTAAACTGAACATAACAGAAAATAAGATTATTCCAATGAGGGTCTATTTGCGTGGAACTAACTTATTAACTTTTAGTAAATCTTTTAAAGATTTATGGGATCCGGAATTAAATTCTACAGATGGGATGTCATACCCCATTAATAAAATTGTAGCCTTGGGTATGGATATAAATTTTTAATCAAAAAAATCAATTATGAAAAAGATACTTTATACATCAATCATTGTAGTTTTTTCAATAGCTACGTCATGTGAAGATTATCTCGACCAAGTACCACAGGGATTGTTGACCCAAGAAATAGTTTTTGATAACTCAAAAACTATAAAAAGATGGATCGCTAATTGTTATTCATATATCCCCGTTAATCACATAAGTATAGGATATCCGTATGGAGGATCGCCTGTTGCTCAAGGTGGATGGAACACCATGTCTGACGAATTGGACTATACCAGTAACTTCGGCGCTAGTTATTGGACTGATGCCATTCAAAAGGGAAACTGGACTTCCAGTTCTCCCACCAGTACTTATTGTGATTATTGGACTTATTTCTACACAGCTATACGGCAAATACATTTATTCTTAAACAATGTACACACAACAAATGATTTTAATGAAGAAGAGATGAATAAAGCCAAGTTGGAAGTTCGTTTTTTGAGGGCTTATTACTATGCTTATTTGATACAGGTCTACGGGGCAGTCCCCCTTATTCTGGATGAGATTTCATTTACTGAAGATATGAATGTTTTACGTACCCCATATGATGAAATTGTGAATTGGCTTGACACTGAATTAAAAGATATAGCCGCATCATTACCCCTTAAAGCAGATGATAAGAATTGGTATTACGGTCAGCCAACTAAAGGCTCTGCTTTGGCAGTGAGGGCCCGAATGTTGTTATATGCTGCACGTCCATTGTTTAATGGAAATAGCGATTTGAAAGATGTAAAAAATCCTGACGGAACAACACTGTTCAACACAACCTACAGTGTTGAAAAATGGAAACGGGCGGCTGACGCTATCAAAGATATTTTTGATCTGGGCGTTTACGACTTGCATAAAGAATATAATACGGATGGTTCTATTGATCCGTACATGTCTTTGATTAATACCTTTTTTGATTCTGATAATGAGGAGATTATATTTGCAAGGACTGACGGGAACAACAATTTTAATTGGGATAGCTTTTGTACTCCACCTTGTGCAGATTTTACGGACGGGAATGCTTTGGGGTTTCTATCAATAACACAAGAAACTATTGATGCTTTTTTCACTAAAGATGGATTGGACATTCAAGAAGACCCAAATTATTCTGAAACTGGATTTTCGACTGCTGATCTTTATGCAACCAATACCAAATGGGAAGATGTTTCCGATTATCCAGGTTTACTAGCCCCCAAAGGAACGTATAATATGTATATCCATCGCGAACCTCGTTTTTATGTAGATGTCATGTTTAATGGCCAAATGTGCCCCCAATCAAAAGTTATTATTGATTTTCAATCGTGGGGCGGAAACTGGTATCATAATCAAACAGGATACACTCCTAGGAAACAAGTAGATCCTACTTTTTCAAGTTTCAAAAGTGTACTTTATCGTCCAGTTGTTCTATATCGTTTAGCTGAATTCTATCTAAGTTATGCTGAGGCTTTAAATGAATATGATCCTGGCAATCCTAATATTATAAAACATATAAACTTGGTAAGAGAACGAGCCGGGATACCTGGTCTTTCTTCGTCATTAGACCCAACTGCAATGCGTAAAGCTATTTTAAGAGAACGTCAAATAGAGCTTTTTTGTGAGAGTCTTCGTTATTTCGATATAACTCAGTGGAAAATGGGTACAACTCTTCTAAATAAAGAGTTTCATGGAATGAATATCAGTACAACAACAAATGCTGCAACAACGACGAGTTTCTATGCACGTAAAGTTTATGAAACGCGGGTATTCAAAAACTACTTTAATTTGTGGCCTATTCCTTTTGATGAAATAAATACAAATAAGAATTTAGTACAGAATATGGGATGGTAACATTCAGGGTAAACAAGTCTGTCAGCTCTTTGAGATCTGGCGGCCTGTTTAAAATATACTTTTTACAGCTAATCAATGAAAAGACAGATTTTATTGATTTTACCGGTATTCTTTTTTTGAATGCTTCAGGTCAGAAATTTGACGAGTTAGCAAAAGTATATCAGTTTATTGAATAATGATTCTCTTTAATCAACACTTCGGTAAATATTCAATTAACTAATTAATAATCAATGATAAAATTATTATATCAAAATGAATATTAAATCCTTTTTTCTAGTAATCTTCCTTTTAATGGGATTTTGGCTTCCCTCTCAAGCGCAAGATCAGTACGGTAAAACCAATATTGCCGATCTTGTCCTTATATACCAAGGGGGGGTACACCGCCCTATGGAATGGACCAAAGAGCAATTCATTCCTTATGTGGTTCATCAAAACCAAGAAGGAAAAACAAACTGGCTTTTTGATGGCTTTTTGTTTCTGGAATTCACTGATGGTAAAGGACGAAATTTTGCTCCAGGTTATAACAAGCTAAATGCACGTAAAGCTGAATGGGAGTGGTTACAAAGTAGACAATTTGCCAAAGACAAAGCTTTCTCCGCTTTGGATGAATGTATTACGGAACAAATAAAAAAGAGAGGAAAGCCTGAACTCAAGCATAAGTTGGTGGTAGGCATCCCTTCTCCTATCTTAGATCAAAAAGATTGGGGTGAGATCCACGGTAAAGTTATGGATTTTTCTAAAACGGAAGATCGTATTGAGGCTGGTAAGTGGTATATTGACCGTTTTCTGGAACAGTATATAAAACAAGATTATAAAAACCTGGAATTGGCTGGTTTTTATTGGGTAGATGAAGATGCTATCCGTTGTGCGGACATTTTAATACCACTTGGTGATTATATTCGTTCGAAAAAACTAAAATTTTATTGGATACCATATTGGAAAGCTAAAGGTTTTGATAAATGGAAAGAGTATAAATTCGATTTCGCTTGGCTCCAACCTAACCACTTTTTCGATGTGAAAATTGGAGATGATCGTATCGATCAGGCATGTGATTTTGCAAAAAAAATGAATATGGGTGTCGAAATGGAATTTGATAGCCATGCAATGGCTGATGACAAAGCTGGCATGCGTAATCGTCTGGTTAGTTATATTAAATATTTTGAGAAAAATGGAGTTTTTGAGCAATCATCTATCGCCTATTATGAAGGAGGAAATGGGATTTATCGCTTTTTTAAATCGGAGAATCCCAAGGACAAAGAATTGATGGATATTCTTGCTAGTCATATTAGTAAGCGAAGACAAAAAAACATTTTTACTACAGCATCGGCTTATTCATCAAAAGAGAAGATGCAGGATAAAAATATTTATCTGGAAAATAAAAGAATAAGATTCGGTTTTGACAAGAGAAATGGAGCCTTAAAGATATTTGAAAATCTGGACTATAATCAATCTTTATTGGAAACACTCAGTGAAGCAGAATCGCTTTGGCAAGTTAATTTACACAGACCTTCCGGTATAATATCTGTTGGTATGATGTCTTCTTCACGTTTTAGTTTTGAAAAAACGGACAGTGTGAACTTGATTTTACGTTGGCAAGATTTTGCAGAAGTAAAAAATCGAAATTTAGAGGTAACTGTATCTGTAAGATTGGAAAAGGATCAATCTTTTTCTTTTTGGAAAATATCTCTTAGCGGCATTAAAGAAGAAGAGATTGAGAGAGTTATCTTTCCTAAAATTTCCGGAGTGAAAGATTTGGGGGAGGAGAATCTGGTAGTTGCAAGTTGGATGGGAAATCTTTTGAAAAATCCCCGTTCTTACTTTTTGAGTACGAATCAGAAATATTATGCCTGGCCATATCCGGGACATATGTCTATGCAGTTGCTTACCCTCTATAATCCGGATAAAATTGGGTTTTACGCATCATGTAATGATACTTTGTCATATCGGAAGAACTTTGTTATAAGCTTAAATAATTCGAACCAATTGGTTTATCAGATCGATAACTTTCCCGAATTCAACCCTTCTCTTGATGTTTATTCGCCTTCTTATGAGGCTGTCATCGGTTCGTTTAAGGGGGATTGGTTCACCGCTGCCGAGCATTATAGGCAATGGAGTAGTCTGCAAAAGTGGTCTAAAGAAAGTCGATTAAAAAACGGCTTAGTTCCGTCATGGATAGAGCAAGCCCCATTGTGGGTTTGGAACCGAGGCAAATCACAGGAAGTATTACTTCCTGCCGTGGATTTGAAAAAAAGATTAGGATTGCCTGTCAATGTATTGTGGCATTGGTGGCATAAATGTCCTTACGATGATGGTTTCCCTGAATATTTTCCACCCCGTGAAGGCCGAACTTCATTTATGAAACAAGTAGAAGCGGCTAAAGAGCAAGGGGTGAAACCTTTGATATATATGAATCAAATACAGTGGGGAACTTCTACCGAAAGTTGGGAAAAAGAAAATGCATCCCGCTATACGGTGAAAGATATAAATGGAAAAGAGATAACAACCGTTTATAATATCTTCTCTGGAAAATCAATGGCGACGATGTGTTTGGGCACTTCTTTCTGGAAAGAGAAATATGCTTCTTTGGCAGATAGTACTATCAACTATTATCATGTTCCCGGAATTTATATGGATCAGGCTTGTTTGAGCTACATGTGTTTTGACCCCACTCATGAACATCTATTGGGAGGAGGAAATTATTGGGTGAAGAATTTTGAGAGACTAACGGAACAAATACGTTCTCAATCAAAAGGAGAAGAAAAACCGGCATTGTCGGGTGAAGGAGTTGGTGAAAATTGGCTACCTTATGTAGATCTATTTCTTACCCTTCAGGTTAGTAAAGAGAGATACGCTGGAATAGAAGGCTGGGAAACGATACCTTTATTTCAAGCCGTTTATCACCCCTATGCTATTTCCTATGGAAGTTATTCTTCTCTGCTTACACCTCCCTATGACGAATTATGGCCTGAGAAATTTGCTCCGGCTGATGCTCTTCAACTTTTAGATAAAAAGTATAATGAACAATTTCTTATGGAACAGGCGAGAGCTTTTGTATGGGGAATACAGCCAATGATTTCAAATTACAAGAGTTTCTTGGCTACAGAAAGGAAAAACGAGATGAATTATTTGATGAAAGTTGTCAGGGTCAGAATGCGCGGATTAAAGTATTTGCTACATGGTGAATTTATTAGGGCACCGAAAATGCAGTTCCCGGAAAAAGAACTGAAAATTTCTAAATTATCGATTTATGCCGGACGGGAAGGAAAAAGAGTCACCGAA
>NZ_CALNAT010000040.1 GCF_937873925.1 uncultured Proteiniphilum sp.
AGTAGCGCACAGCGGAATCGAACCGCTATTCATTGCCTGAGAAACAATTTTCCTGACCGTTAGAAGAGTGCGCCGTTGCGATTAGAAGTACAAAATTACGAAAAAGTTAGGATGATTATCTCAATACGGGGGTATTTTTTATTTCCTCCCAAAATATTTGTCAAGCGCCTCTCTGGCAGCCACAAAAGAACTTTTCCGGTTATGAAGGACGTCATTCTCCAGTTTCTCGAGTAATCCGGCAATCCTGGGGTCGCGGTAGAAGCTGTTCCGCAGTTGTTCGTTGATGGTTTCGTACATCCAGTATTTCGACTGCTCTTTCCGTTTGCGGTCAAAATAGCCGTTCTCTTTCACAAAACCGATATATCGGTGCACCATATCCCATACCTCTCCAATGCCGAGGCTATAATAGCCGGAATAGGTCAGCACTTCGGGCGTCCATCCCGATTCGGGGAGTGGAAAAAGGTGTAGTGCATTGCTGAAATGACGTTGGGCCATCTTCGCTTTTTCGATGTTGTCCCCATCCGCTTTGTTGATCACGATCCCGTCGGCCATCTCCATGATTCCCCGCTTGATACCCTGCAACTCGTCGCCGGTACCGGCAAGCTGGATCAGTAAAAAGAAATCGACCATCGAATGGACTGCTGTCTCCGACTGTCCTACCCCCACGGTTTCCACAAACACGTAATCGAATCCGGCCGCTTCACAGAGGATAATAGTCTCGCGGGTCTTGCGCGCCACGCCTCCCAACGACCCTGCCGAAGGAGAGGGACGGATAAAGGCATTCTGCTCTAAAGAGAGCTTCTCCATCCGCGTTTTATCTCCCAGGATACTCCCTTTCGACCGCTCACTCGAAGGATCGATAGCCAGTACCGCCAATTTGTGCCCCTCTCGCAAAAGATGCATTCCGAATGCATCAATGGATGTACTCTTGCCGGCTCCGGGGACACCTGTGATGCCCACACGGATAGAATTCCCGGCATGTGGGAGGCACTGTTCGATAATGGCTTGCGCTTTCTCCTGATGTTCGGGACGCGAACTCTCCACTAGTGTCACAGCCTGACTGAGTACCACCCTGTTGCCCGACAAGATGCCTTCCGCATACTCCGCGACAGAACGCTCATGCTCTTTTGTCCTTTTCTGTAGATAAGGATTGACACTGGGTGGGCGGGAGACACCTTTATTGACAATAAGTCCTTTGTATTTCGGATCGTTCTCGGGATGTTCCATCATATTATATCCAATTAAAAACCGAATGAACTACTCCTGCAAAGATAGCTCATTCGGCCTGTATAATCAATCTGAAAAGGATAATTATTGTTTGGGTGTTACATTCCCTTTGATGGTGAGTACGTATACCGTATCAGGCACATTCGTATATACCCTGATGGTTTTGTTGAATGTACCGGGACGGCGTACGGTGGAATAACTTACAGCTATCTCACCCTTTTTGCCCGGCAAGACCGGCTCTTTTGTATAACTGGGCGTAGTGCATCCGCACGATGCCGATACCCGTTGTATAATCAGCGGACTTTTACCTGTATTGGTAAATTCAAACTGTGTGGCAACCGATCCTATCTCTTCTTTGATAATACCGAAATTATGCTCCGTTCTCTTAAAGTCCACTTCCGGCTTCTGCTGCGCAAAAGCAACACCACTAACCAGAACGGTAAACAATAATACTAAACTCAATTTTTTCATACGACTATTTTATTGTTATGTTTCGGTGTATGGAACCTTATATGTCGGTTTCATCATCACTGTATCTATTTTGTAAACTACAATATTCTCAATGTTTAAAGACACAAAAGTAACAAATTCGTTTAAAGCTTGTTTATTCTTTAACAATAATTCTTATTCCGCCGGTGTGTGAGGTAAACTCAGGAGCATACATGCTCTGAATGGTAGTGATGCCGTTTGAATAACTACCCGGCCGGCTCACATACACTGCATATTCAAACAGATAAGTACCGCGCGGCAGATTGTCGAAATAGAAACCGGTAGAGGCATCTTTCGACGTCTGATAATAAGGGATTCCGTTCTGCCATCCCATGCCCGATATTTGGTTGACAGGTTCGAAAGCGGAGGCACGCATATCTTTGAGATGGACAAACTCCATATCGCGGTCGCTCCGTACAGTCAGCCGTACCACCACTTTGTCTCCCACCTTCAACGGAGTGTCTTCTGTAATACGTACCAATTGCGTTCCGGACGCGGTGGTCTGCTCCACAAAGAGTTGCTTTTCTATATCGAGTGAACCATCGGTTTTCCCGATCTTATCCAACTCTTCGAAATATTGCCAGTAGAGTGCACCCCATGCGGGAGTATTTCCCTTATGCGCCACTGTAACCTTACCCATTTCGGGATTTATCTCCGTATGGCTCCATGACTCCTTGAAATAGCCGCTGCCCGGTTCCCTGTTCTCCGATTCCACACGAAGCTTACCCAGCAAAACGGTTGTCTCTCCTTCTGTTGAAAACCAGTCACTTCCGGTACTCAACAGCGCATATACGGCATCTGCCGTGGCATGGGTGGTTTCCCACAACTGCGTCTGTTTCTGTTTCAGCAGCCACCGCTTCATTTCATCCATTTCCCCGGCTTTGGTTCCTCCCGCACGGAAGGCATCCATGATAAAGGTATGTACCGATACGGCCGATTGCGACATAAATACCTGCGCACGGTTATTCGCCCAATACATGCCCATTTCATCCGAGCGGGCGGCATGCTCACGGAAGGAATTCAGGATACCTTCCACCACACCTGTTTTCCCTTCGCGGCTCATCAACACGGCAATGAGCGAACGTTCATACAACCCGTATTGCGTCCAGTTCTTTTCGATGACCGAGAGATAAAAGCCGGTCATCTCCTTCCCTTCTTTTTCCAACGGATAGCCGGTATAACCGGAGCGGACATAGAGATATTCTAGGTCGGTAGTGGAAATCGTCTTACTGTTTTTCCAGTCTTTGTTATACTTTTTCAATGCCTCGAAACGGCGTACAGCTTCGGTATCAATATAAAAAAGGGCTTTCTTCTGCATCGCAAGAATATCGTCCGAAAATTCAACAGCCTTAAGTTCTTTCAACTGATGAAATCCGTAAAGGATATATTGCGTAATGCTTACACTCGGATTAAAGCCCTTGAACCAGCTCCAGCCACCCTGGTTGGTTTGCAGGTCTTGCAACTTGTTGATGGCTGTAGTAGTAAGATTGTGGCTGCGGTTCAGGTCGAACAGCAACGACAGCCTCTCTTTCTGCTCCGATTCGTTTTTGGCTTCCAGCACCCAGGGAGTCTCTTCCAGAAATACACTCTTCAACTCCTGGTTTTTTTCCAGATTCGAGACAAAAGTCTCTTTACTGCCTCCCCGTTTTCTCCACGCCTCTACCATAGCTTTAACTTTAGGGAACGCCTCTCCGATATGCGCTCCCAGCGAGTTGGCATAATAGGAGGCAAACCATGAAACCGCATTATCGCTCTCCGGTTCGCCCAGTACCGGCAGAGCCTGCACTGCATACCAGGCGGGGTTAGAGGTGAACTCAAGGGTCAGCCGGTAATCCTGAAGGGTGTTCGAAGAGCGGTTTATAAGACGATCCATCGTGAACTCCTTCGTTTGATTTCCGTTCACATCCATTCTCATGCTTTCGGTCACCAGCATCCGGTTGGGAAGCACGGCAAGCGCATGTTGTTCGCCGTCGCTGAACTGTTCGCTCCGGGCTATAACACGAACACCGAGAATATCAATATCACCCGGCACATCAAATATCCACCATGCATCGGAAGAAGCACCCTGCCGCAACGAAAACGTCTGCTCCTGATTTTCGGACGATATAGTATTGATGATTTCTTCCGTAAGAGGATTAAAGAATTCCAGCTTCATGCTGCCGCTGACCGTGCTGTCCGACAGGTTGGATATCTTGGTGGAAATAGCCGTCCTGTCGCCGTGGCGAAGGAACCGCGGCATATTGGGCGTCACCATCAGTTCTTTTTGCGACACGGTAAAGGCTTCCGCCTTCCCGGTATTCAATTTCTTATCGTGTGCCAATACGCGGAAACGCCACTTTGTATTGCTCTCCGGCACGATAAAGGCGATCTGCGTCTCCCCTTTGTCATTGGTTCTAAGATGGGGAAAGAAGAAAGCGGTCTCGTTGAAATTACGCCGAATCTGGGGAACTTCATTATCCTGTCTGGGCTGTTCGGGAACAGGGAGAGGCGGAGGCGGAGGTGTTATCGCATCGCGACGTGTTATTTCTATTTCTTCTTCCATTAGTATACCCGAAGATTGGGCAGCTTGATCCTCTACCACGATCATCCCTTCCGGAACAGCATATGCCTGTACCTGTGCACCACCCGCTTTGGCGCTTCGCAGCATCATCCTGCCGGAATAAAGCAGCGAGTAGCCGTGCCAGTTAAAACGGTCGAACTCAAAAGCGGCGACGTTCTTCCACTGCGTAGGAAGGTTACCAATGGCCGCTTCCGCGTAGAATGATTGATCGCTCGCCAATCCCATCCTCGAGAAATACCGTGCATACGAAAAAAGAGAAAGGTTCCAGTCCTGGGACGGATAAATATTGTCGAGCGAGAAGTCGTACATCGATGCCAGCACCTCTGCCGAAGAAGGATTACTGTCCGTTCCGGTCACCGTGATCCGCCACTCTTCTTCCGCGTCGGGACGGATCTTATCACGGAACACATCCAGTTTCACTTTCAGCTCCTTCTTCTCCTTTTCAGGAAGAAGGTCTACCCTGTGGGCATAAAACTTTTCGTCTTTCACGTAAGTAAGCATCAGGGTAACACCTTCCTTATATTGCTCTTCATACGGGAATGAAAAGAGCCAGTTCTCATTATCCAACCCGATCCATTTCCGTTCTAACAGGTTGTCTTCCTGCCACAGTTCATATAAAACATGTACTTTCTCAGACACCCCCAGGATCACTTCCGCATCTTTACCGGGCGAGAACCGGCTGTTTTTTTCGATGAACCACTCGTTGGTTTTTACCGGCGGACGTTTATCGGTGTATGAAAAGAGAACAATATCTTTTTCCGATTCAATGAGGTTTCCCCTGTCGTCTTTCGATTGGAGTTTCACCTTATATTTTCCCGATGGCAAGCCTGCCAGTTGTTTTTTCAACGCCGGCTGCTCACCTGTCTTAAACTCTCCCTCCGCAGTCAGTTGACGGATGGAATCATTCTCCTGCAGGGAAAAGATCCGGTAGGTTCCATGGGCTGTTATATCATTTCCGTCAAGGTTTTTAGCAGCTATAATGATTTTCTCATCACTTTCTTTTACCCACCGGTCGGGTATCTCCAGGGAGAGTACCATCGAGATATCTCCCACTATTACAGTATAGGTAGCGATCCGTGTTTCACCATTAACATCAGTTACCTTAGCAACCACATCAAACGAATAAGCCACTTTGGAGGAGGATTGGCTGTCCGGTTTTTCGGGTGTAAAGGTGATCTCGAAAGTTCCATCCTCACCGGTGGTCACACTGCCCATAGCATAATCACTTATTATTCCACCCCACATTCGCCACCACATCTGCTTGCGCGTAATATGGTACTCCACATTCGCCTGTTGCAGGCTGATACCTGAAAAACTCTCCGCTTTTCCCTTGAGGGTGATCTCCTCACCAAATTTATATGTTTTCTCTATCTTGTCGAATGTCAATTCAAATGTGGGGCGCTTGTATTCTTCTACCTGAAAGCCCACACTTCCCTGCCCGGTTCCGATGGTAAAGTGACCCGGCAAAACACCCTGCGGTAGCACAAACTCACCCGCTACCGAACCGAACTCATTCGTCGTTATCGTCTGCTTCGAGATTTCCCGGCGGTTGGCATCCCTTAGTACCAATTCAATAGATTTACCGGCAATAACAGATTGCTCCACGGCACCCGCACGAACCTGTATGGCCTTAAAATAAACTGTCTGTCCGGGACGGTAGAGGCTACGATCAGTAAAAATGTTTGTCATCTCCCGGGGCTCATTGTTCCGGTCGGAGTAGCTATAATAGGGAGAAGGCAATCGGCTTAGCGTGGAACCCTTATCGTTCCCCGAAACAGCATGATAAAAGACATCATTGTTCGGGATTTTCTTATCATATACAGCCAGTCCCAGCTCATTGGTAGTAATTGACTGATCCAGTGTAAGCTGCGAATTATTCCAGTTGCCCGGCAGTTTGTAAATATCTATTTTGGCATTAGGGACAGGTGCACCGGTGGTTCTGTCCACCACGAAAAAATCATATCGGTTATCGGATGACCTGCGGGCAAAGATGGCCAGGTCGGATACCGAAAAATAATATTCCGATCCCCTGGTATCGTTCGTTTCAGGCGAGGAATTGAAAGTCAGCATATAGGTACCGAAACCGCCGGGATTCACCGTGAACGATGTGTCTCCCTGCCAGTACTCGGGTGTATCGGGCAAGGATATGGGGATCTCCCCGATCAAGACACGCTTTTCAGCTATTTGGTTTCGCACTTTCGATCTCTCTTCTAACTCTTCTATAGGTGAGTTGATGCGATAAAGTTTTGCGGTGAGCGACCGGATATTCCGGAAATTCACTTTCAGTTCTTTTTCACTCTCTCCTGCGAAAGTATTCCCTCCTGTGATGGTGAATTCCGGCTGTGTAAGTTGGGATAACCTGTTCTGAAGTATTGAGATGCGTTCATACTTCGGAAAGGTAGTAATTGTCTTTTTCAGTAATTCATATATCTCCCTGGTCTTCTCTTTCCGCTGAAGTGTATCTTCCGCATTGATCAAATCAATCTCGTCGAGATAGAACTGGCAAAGCTTGTCAGTAATTTCCACGCTCATTTCGTCCCCGTCCCATTTTCCCAGTAATTTTTCCAATGCAGGGCGCGCCAAAGAAACATGCGTATAATAGGACAATCTCGTCAGATAATCCGACTTTTCCAGTTCCACCAGCAGAACCGACCTGTCCAGATTTCTTTCTAACAGGGAATTCAACAGCTTTCTATAGTTTTCCAATATCCAAAGACCCTGATCTGTCTCTTGGGGATCGAACGACAGCTTCACAAACTCATCTGCCGGCGCAAACAGCGATTCCTGTGAAATGTTTTTCCTTGCCAGCATACGGCTCAGGTCTTCATCCGGATCGATCTGCCCGGAGAGTTCTATGGCGCGGCGTATCAGGAAATCATACATCGAAGGGAAAAACCTCCGCGAATCCTTACCCAGTTCCACCACAGCCGCATAGGATTCCACTTCCGCCTTTACCAACTCCTCCTTCGGAGCGATAGAGGCATTCAGATGCTCTGCCGACTTGTTGTAAAAGATATTACGTGTCCACTCTTTCATGTCGGCCGGCACAAAATCCCCCAAATCGGTACGTTGATTGATGTTCCACTGGTCTTTTTGATAGTACTGCAGGTATAACTCTCCCAATATGGAGTGCAACACCGATCGCTCCACCATATCGTCGCTTCTCTCCAACATCCCATTCAGGTTCCTGAAGATTGCCGTATCGTTTTGTGTATCCAGTGCCAGGTCATACTTCCCCTGATGGATCAGTGCCTTGATGATCTGGGGACTGTTTTTATCCTCTATTGCCTTGCGTAAAATACTGTTTACAGCTTCTGAAGCCGATTGAGGGAGCGACTTCTGCTCAAATTCAGCCACTTTTGCCCATTCGTTCGCATAAGGGTCTCTGTTCATCGGTCGGTTATTCTGGGAAAAAACTCCTGAAGCAAATGCCAAAAGGAGCAGTATAAAGGAAATTTTATTCATAATAGTGTTGTTTGCGAATAATTGAATCAACTATCCCGATAAGCTAAAATAACGATTAAGCGAGAGCAGTGTCAAGCTTGCTTGAATCATTGCCGAGCGATAGTTATTTATTAAAATGAGAGAGACTAAACTTGTTTAGGCTGTACCACAGCGAGAACAAAACTAAATAGTCTAATTTAATGAACTATCCATTTAACAATTTCAGATACTTTTTGTTTTGAAAAAGCAACAACCGTCAGACAATTTTTATTTCATAGAATTCACTCTAATTATTGGGATTTACTACACCCCACTCATTTATTCTTATATTTTCCCTCCTATTTTTTATTATCGCACACATAATGAATATAATACAGTCATATTGAAATCTTTATCCGGATTCCAGGAAGTAGATAGAGATGCCATGATCCATCCGCCTGCCAATTTTAGAAAATAAATTCAAATAAACCGGCCACATTCACTTTCCACGCGGGACAAATCCAGTGTCTTTCCACCTCTTCACAAGGAGACAGCTACTATTATTAAAGTTTGTATAATTATTGATATAGAGTGAGATACTTTTTATGTTTTCCAAACCGGCAAAACAAGAATATCCTATTATATAATTTTCCAGCAGGACAACCATATTTCATTTAATTATATTTATTTAATATTAATTACACTCGTAATTTACTGTTTACCTCATCAAATCTTTACCTTTATACCCTATTTTCAGGCACGGATTGTTACCCCGGCCCAATAAAATGATGGAACCCTTCCAAGGAAACGAGTATCCGGGGCAGGTCGCACGATGCCCTCAAATCGTAGACAAAGGTCTCCATAAAAAACCAAACAAAGGAGAAAAGAGGAAGAATCCAAATAAGTCCCAATGTTTGGAGCGTACAACAACCTACGACTGTCCCCGGTAAAAAAGAAAAGACTACTGATACGACAATATGAATAACTTTATTAAAATTTCTACGCAAATGAAAACTCAAAAAAATGAAAAACGGTTGCTGATAACCTTGATTATCTTCATGATCATTGTCGGGTTGTCATCATGCAGGCCGAAATCAGCCACAAGCGCTTTTAGTGAAGATGCGGCAGTAAAAACGTATGTCGCACCGGGAGAATATGATGAATTTTATAATTTTGTTTCGGGAGGTTTCAGTGGGCAACTCGCCGTATACGGTCTTCCGTCAGGCAGGTTACTTAAGGTCATTCCCGTATTCTCCGTGAACGCAGAAAACGGATGGGGGTTCAGCGAAGAGACAAAACCTATGCTGAACACCTCATTCGGGGAGGTTCCCTGGGACGATTCGCACCATCCCAACCTATCCATGACCAATGGTGAATACGACGGCCGGTGGGTGTTTATCAACGCCAACAATACCCCACGCGTAGCCCGCATTGACCTGAAGACCTTTAAAACGGTAGAAATGCTGGAACTGCCCAACAGTGCCGGAAACCACTCCTCTACATTTGTGACGGAGAACACCGAATATGTCGTGGCCGGAACACGGTTCAGCGTTCCCCCCGATTATACCGACGGCGATGTTCCCATCACCAGTTATAAGGAAAATTTCAAGGGACACATCAGTTTCATCAGCGTAGATCCTGTGACAGGTGAAATGAAGATCGCCTTCCAGTTAGCGGTACCCGGCTTTAATTACGACCTCGCCCACCCCGGAAAAGGAAAATCGCACGGATGGTTCTTCTTCACCTGTTATAATTCGGAACAGGCCCACACTCATCTGGAAGTGAACGCTTCCCAAAACGATAAGGACTTTGTTTTAGCCGTCAACTGGAAAAAGATCGAGGAACTTCTGAAAGCGGGTAAGGGACAGAAAGTAAAGAGCCGGTATGCACATAATATGTACGACGAGAAAACCCATACGGCCACTTCCGGGATTTTTGAGGAAACTACAGTGCTGAATGTCGAAGATCTAAAAGATTGTCTGTATTACATTCCGTGTCCGAAATCGCCGCACGGCATTGATGTCGATCCCTCCGGAGAATATATCATTGCCAGCGGAAAACTGGCCACGGGCATTCCGGTATTCAGTTTCGACAAGATCAAGAAAGCGATTGAAGAAAAGGCTTTTGAAGGTGAAACAGGAGGAATCAACATCATCAATTATGAAGCCGCCCTGTATGGCGAAGTGCAAAATCCCGGATTGGGCGCATTACATACCGAATTCGATGAAAAGGGAAATGCTTATACCAGCTTTTTCGTCTCGTCTGAAATAGTGAAATGGAACGTAAAAGACTTACAGGTATTGGATAGGATACCCTCCACCTATTCCATCGGACACCTCTCGGTAATGGGCGGAGATACCAAAAAACCTTACGGGAAATACCTGGTCGCTTACAATAAAATCACCAAAGACCGCTTCTTACCCACTGGACCCGAACTGGCCCAATGCGCCCAGTTGATCGACATCAGCGGGGATAAAATGAAACTACTCCTCGATTTCCCAACCATCGGAGAGCCTCATTATGCCGTGGGCATACCCGCCGAAATGATCAAAGAGCAGCAAAAGCAGTTCTACGATCTCGCCGAAAACCAGCATCCCTACGTAGCCAAATCTGAAAAAGAGGCGAAAGTAGTAAAAGAAGGCAACGTGGTACATATATATATGACGGCTATACGTTCCCACATGGCTCCCGATAATATCGAAGGAATAATGTTAGGGGATACCGTCTATTTCCACCTGACCAATATCGAACAGGAGTGGGATATTCCTCATGGTTTTGCTGTAAAGGGAAATACGAACGCCGAATTGTTGGTGATGCCCGGTGAAACACAGACGTTGAAATGGGTGCCCGGCAGGACAGGTATTTTCTCCTTCTACTGCACCGATTTTTGCAGCGCGCTGCATCAGGAAATGCAAGGCTATGTGCGCGTTTCCGCCAAAGGGAGCAACGTTCCACTGTCTTATACATTAGATGACAAAACTACCGGTAAATAAATTCCAGCAGGGGGAAGCACTCCTTCCCCCTGTTTCTTAACGAACAATATACATTATGAGTAAAAATAAGATATCCACTCTATCAAGGGTTTTATTGATCCTGTGCGCCGTTTTACTTGCCGCATCCATTTTCGTTCCGTTGTGGAGAATCGAATTATCGGCTCCCCAATATCCCGAAGGACTGGTATTGCAGTTATATCCCGATAAAATAGGAGGAGACGTAGATGCCATTAACGGCCTCAACCATTATATCGGCATGCAAACCTTGCATACTGAAAACTTTATAGAGTTTACCGTATTACCCTACATTTTAGGGGCATTGGCCCTATTGATCCTTGTGACCGCCATCCTGAAAAGCCGGAAAATGTCGTTGATAAGTTTCATTTTATTCATCATTTTCGGTATTGTTTCCCTGTTTGATTTTTATCGGTGGAATTACAACTACGGCCACAACCTGGATCCGTCGGCAGCCATACAAGTTCCCGGCATGTCTTATTCACCACCGGTTTTAGGATATAAACAACTCCTTAATTTCGGCGCTTATTCCATTCCCGATATCGGAGGCATGCTGATTATCGCAGTCGCTTTAATACTGGCTTTTGTCATCTTCAAGGAGTACCGCATCCATAGAATTTTCAGAAAAAAACGAGCTGCCGCCATATTCCTCCCCTTGCTGACCCCACTCTTCCTCTCCTGCGTAAACGACAATGCCCGGCCCGTGCGACTGAACCAGGACGAATGTGAAGAATGCAGGATGACTATCGTCGACCCCAAGTTCGATACGCAAATCATCACCGAGAAAGGCCGCTGTCTGAAATTCGACGATCTTTCCTGTCTTATCCGTTACACGAAGGAAAATAAAGACATAAAAATAAGGAAGACTTATGTTTCCGATTATTTAAAAGAAGACCATTTCATAGAAGCTGAAACAGCATCTTATATTAAGGGAGGAGAAGTTAAAAGTCCGATGAATGCCAATATAGCCGCTTTCGAAACCCGCGAGGAAGCGGAAGAGGTAGCGAAACAACTCAATGCGGAAATCGTTTCATGGGAAGATATCGATTTTTAAATTCCTGCTTTCTCTTTCTTATCAACTGCGGTTTTGCCTTTCACCTTACCGCCGGCACCGTTCATGTCGGAAAGGAAGGGCATACCAACAGCATTGCGGGAGCCCTACAAACGGTGGAGGTGGGCGATAGTGTCATCGTTCATGAAGGCGTATATCACGAAACGCTTGTCATCACCATTCCGGTCGTTTTAAAAGGAGTCGGCTCTCCCGTTATTGATGGTGGCAACCAAGTCGATGTAGTTTCTATCTTCGCAGATAGTGTTGTTGTGGAAGGATTTATCATTGCCAATTCGGGAAAGTCATCGCTAAAAGATTATTGCGGATTAAAAATAAACAAGGGAGTCGCCGGTGTAGTTGTCAACAATAATATATTTACGGATAACTCCATCGGGATATTCATTCAAGCGGCGGAAGATTGCCGGATAACAAACAACCGGATAAACACTTCCCTTGCGGAAGGGCCTCTTATCGGAAACGCCATTCACTGCTGGAAGAGCAAAAATCTTGCAATAGAAGGCAATCATATCCGCAGGCACAGGGACGGTATCTATCTCGAATTCGTTTCCAATTCTATTATCCGGCATAATAATGTCGCAAAATGTTTGAGATACGGCCTGCATTTCATGTTCTCCAATGAAGATGATTACCTTTATAATATATTCCGCGAAAACGGAGCCGGAGTGGCGGTTATGTTTTCCAGCCACATCAATATGCTGTACAATACTTTCGACAATAACAAGGGGGGAGCCTCTTACGGGCTTCTCCTCAAGGATATCTCTTACGGTAAAATTGCCGGTAACAGGTTCACTCGAAATACGGTGGGCATATTCATGGATGGTGGTCTGTCACTCACTCTGCAAGAGAACGTTTTCAGCGAGAACGGATGGGCATTGCGCCTGATGGCAAGCAGTGTCGAAAATAGTTTTACGCGAAACAATTTTTTGGGAAATACCTTCGATGTCATCACCAACGGCGCTTCTGAAAAAAATTATTTCAGTGAAAATTACTGGGATAAATATAAAGGATACGATCTTAACCGCGATGGCATAGGCGATGTCCCCTACCATCCGTTGAGCTTATTCGCTGTTATTTCGGAATATACGCCCGCGGCTATGTTGTTTTTCCGCAGTTTTCTGGTCAATCTGTTGGAACAGGCCGAAAGGATCATTCCTACCGTAACTCCCCGGAATTTTGCAGATAACAAGCCAGCGATCAGACAATATGCCTTATGATTACGATTAGAAACTTACATAAGTATTATCAGAAACTACATGTGCTGAAAAATATCAACCTGGAGTTCGACGATGAGAAGAGATGCATAGCCCTGATAGGCCCTAATGCATGCGGGAAAACAACCCTCATCAAATGTATGCTGGATCTGGTGACCCCACAAGCGGGCGAAATTATCATCTCCGGCCGCAACGTCCGCAACAATTGCGAAATACGGAGGCTTATCGGCTTCATGCCGCAGACAGCCAACTTCCCGAAATATTTATCCGTGGAGAATACTTTCCGCCTGATCCGGTCTGTAAGAGCGGAAAACAACGATACGGACGAAGAGCTATACCGGTTGTTTCGACTCGACCGGATCGAGACCAAAAGGATGGGAACCCTCTCCGGAGGAACCGTTCAGAAAGTAAGCGCTACGCTGGCCTTCATGTTCCATCCGCAAATAATTATTCTGGACGAACCCTTCGCAGGCCTTGATCCCTTAGCGTCGGCCATCCTGAAGGAAAAGATTCTGAAAGAAAAGGGAAAAGAAAAGCTTATATTTATTACTTCCCACGTTTTGAGCGAATTAGACAACCTCGCTTCTCATATCGTATTTATGGACGAAGGAAAAGTATTGTTTTATAAATCGGTTCATACTCTTTTGGAGGATACGGGCGAATATACGATTGCAAATGCCGTCATGAAAATTCTTATACAAACGGAACATGAATAATATAGCCAGGATCATATTCTTCGATATCCTGAAAAGTAAAATAACCCTTATTTATTTTATCGTCCTCTCCCTGGTTTCATGGATATCCTTTCTGCTTGAAGACAGTGTTTCCAAAGGACTGCTAACCGTGATGTATATTGTTCTTTTCAGCGTACCGCTTATGGCGTTGCTATATTCTACCATATACATTTATAACAGTAAGGAATTTATCACACTATTATTGAGTCAACCCATCAAAAGAGGCAATCTTTGGAGCAGTCTCTACGCGGGAGTTTCGGCCAGCCTGTGCCTGGCATTTCTGTTAGGCGCCGGCATCCCGATCATCGTGTATTCTTTTGATGCTACCGGATTCCTGCTTCTTGCCATGGGAACAGGCATAACGCTTGTATCCGTATCCCTGGCTTTTTTGATCGCCGTATTGACCGATGACAAATCCGTTGGAATAGGGCTTTCCATCCTCTTATGGCTGTTCTTCACTCTGCTCTATGACGCGGTCATGATGTTTCTGCTGTTTCAATTCAGCGATTATCCCATAGAAGCTTTGACGGTACTTCTGCTGATGCTTAATCCCGTAGACCTGGCTCGATTGCAAATAATGTTCAGGTTGGACATCTCCGCTATGCTGGGTTACTCGGGAGCCGTATTTACCGATTTTCTGGGAACAACCTTGAGTACGGTACTCTCTTTTGTCTTATTAATCGCCTGGATGGTGGCTCCTTACCGGCTTTCCTTAAAAATATTCCGCAAAAAAGATATCGTCTGAACAGTCATGTTACACTCATTTTTGTCCATACATTCCGGAGTATCCATCCCTTCTTCCCAATAAAAAAACCGGTATCTCCTTCCATAGCATGCATTGAAAGAAGATACCGGCAAAGTAAAAACCTATTTCCGGTTACTCCGTCTCCGCCGTCAACGGGGCAACGCAAAGTCCTGATTTACCGTCTGCCGCAAAGGCAATCCAGTAAGTATCCGGAGTTCCTTCTTCATCGTCAGCCGGTTCGGCTTGGACAAGCCTCCATGAAGTTACGTTGTAGTCGGTGCTTTCGCCATCCACCGTCACCGTCAGTTTACCTGCCACGGCCGGTGACTCCAGGGTAGAAGCGGTCTCGCTTTCGCCCCCGATTTTATCGTTGGTGTCCTGAAAAGTCAACACGAAAGATTCTTCTTCCGCCTCTTCTTCCGCTTCGTTTGTCCATGTAAAGGTTACCGTTTTGTCTTCCGTCTTACTCAACTCGTAAAGGCCGGCGTCGATACCCTGCACCTTCTCAAATGCCTCTCCCCATGACACCCTCACAGTGGCATCCTCTTTTTCGGCCTCATAGGGATCTTCTTTTACGGCCACGGCTATGATAGCCTCCAAACCGTTCTTATCGATTACTTTCACCGTGGTATTGCCTACTTTCAGACCTTTGATGGTTATATCACTGCCCCCCACTGTTGCTCCGGCGACCGTCTCATCAGCAGGTGTAGCTTTATAGGGAGTTTCTCCTCCGCTCACTTTCACGACAGTTTCCTCACCAATGAACAGGTCAATGCTATTCTTATCCAAAGTCAATTTCGGATCACTTTCATCATTCTCACACGCGGTAAAAAACGCACCTGACAGTATCAGGCTCAATAAATAAATGGAAATTCTTTTCATAATAACTCTCTTTTTTAATAGTTAAAAAATAGTGTAATCTGTGTGGTTGAGATCTCGTATACACATAAGGAAAGACGAAAACAACGAAGGAAACGTTGCATGGCCCTTAGGTTTTTAACCATGCTTAACTCATTTGCAACTCCGTTTGACGGAGGCAAATTTCCTATTCTTCATTCACAGAAAGCTGTTTATCAATACGTAAGGTTAGAAGTTATTTTTTCGGTTTCATCACAACGCCCATCCTTTTTTTCCCATTTATTTTGATGACCACTGGCCGGTCGAAATGTACCTGACGGATAAATTCCGTCTCATGCACGGCAGGCTGTGCATTCAGAAACTCCTCATTGAAAAACCCGTCATTCTCCGTAAAGGGGTTCACGGTAAAATAGCCCACGCCAAACGAGGTGAGATTCTGAAAGAAATGGGTTCCCTGACTCGGTTCTATGCGGTAATTTTCCATTCCTGATTCAACGATTACCCGTGCCTGGCTGATATGGGGCCATTTCACCGGTATACCCAGCCAGGGGTCTGAAGAGCCCCACCGGCCCGGGCCGACCAGTACGTAGTTTGTGCCTGCAGCTGCAAAACGGCTATTCAGCGACTCGATTTCCCGGGCTATCAACCCATTCTTCGAAGCGTTAAAGGCTGCGGTCTTCACGTAAACCACATCATATACATCATTCGAGATCCCGTTTCCAAGCGCATTCTTCGAGAACAGTACCGTATCGCCCGGATCCACCTCTTCCAGATCCTCCTGTACTACTTCCCTACTGTCCACGATCGGCCGGATCTGTAATACATAAAAAGAGGCAAATTGCTGATCTTCGATATCCACGGCAAACTCAATCTCCACCGGCCGACCCATCTCTTTCTGTCCTGCCTTCAACAGTTTCTCCAGGATCTCCGCCACAGGAAACATTCCGTGCTGTAAAATATTGGCGAAAGAGATGATCTTGCGTCCCCCTTCGTAGAAACCGTCCCGGATAATCTGGTCCTGAGGATCATAAGTGGATGCCACATACCTGAGCGGCCCCTCTTTTTCCGCTTCCTTGAGGCGAAGTTTCAGCAGGTTAAATCCGTCATCGATCGTAAAATCTTTTGTCACCGAATTGAGGTCGAGGGCATAGAATCGGGTCTGGGTATCGCTCAGCGCCAAATCGAGCGAGCTCAATTGCAGGATATTGGACGCATGGAGCGGTGAAAAACGGAGACCCATGTTGCCATCCATAATATATTTTCCCAATCCGAAAGCCATGTTTACAATGCCGTCTTCCGTCATTTCGTTCCCGATAGGGTAATAGTTGATGGAACGGGCCGCTCCCGAAATGGCGGGATAAAACAGGCTGCCGTACTGAGAGCCTACCACCTCCTGAAGTACGATCGCCATTTTTTCCTGATCGATGAGGTTTTGTGTGGCAGCCATATAGGCCTTGCTGTCCTTATAAAATACAGAAGCATATACCGCTTTGATGGCGTTGCTGAGAAGGCGTACCATTTCATATTTATCGCTCACATAAGGGATCATATAGGTGGAGTAAATACCCGCAAACGGCTGATACTGGGAATCTTCCAGCAAGCTCGAAGAACGGATGGCAATAGGAGTCTCGATCGCCTCGAAAAAAACCAGAAAATCGCTGACCAACCGCTTCGGGAGCTTGGCTGCGAGGAAATGTTTCAGGATCATCTCATCCTCCTGCTCTGAAAGAGCCACCGGGTAGAGATTGTTGGCCTCCATAAATTCATCGAAGATATCGGTGCAGAGCACCACCGTTTTGGGTGTGGTCACGGGGAAATTGTGATTGTTGTTCAATTCCAGATGCGTTTTCACCATATACCCGATAAAAGCCAGTCCCCTGCCTTTACCTCCGAGCGATCCCTCCCCGATGCGGGCGAAATTGGAATACTGGTCGAACCGGTCTTTCTCGAAGACAGCTACCACACCGGTATTCTTCATACGCCGGTATTGTACGATAGTGGCGTAAATGAGCTCACGTGCATCGTGCATATTGGCATATTCCGAAACATCTATCTTCTTCAGCATCTCCGCCACGGGAAACATGGCGCGGGAATAGAAGAACCTGGAAAAATGGTTTCGCGAGAGGTGATAATACAGGGCATCATCGGGGATATTACGGATGTTCATCTGCAGCTCCTTCAGATTTTTTATACGGAATATTTCCTCTTTGGTGTGGGGATCGGTAATAATGAAATCGCCGAAACCCAGATTTTCCTTGATCGCTTTACGAAGATCCTGCGGAAAGGTTTTGGAGTTCTTATCGATGAACACGGCGTCCACATCAGCGGCATATTTCCGGTTATCCGATTCCGAAGAGGTATAAATAATAGGGATATAACGATCTTTCTTCCTGATCCATTCGCCAAGCCGCTGCCCCGCCAGCTTGTCCTTCTCTCCGTCAATACTGAAACTCATATCGCTGATCACACCCAGCATATTGTCGCCATATTTTTTGTAATAGGCAACCGCTTCCTCATAATTGCGGGCAAGCAGGATTTTCGGGCGCCCGCGCATACGAAGCATCCGCAGGTGATCGTTGAGCGCCTCCTTTGAAAATTCTTTCGATTCGCTGAGCACGAACTTATAGAGCAACGGCAAAGCCGACGAATAAAAACGGACGGAATCTTCCACCAGCATAACGGTCTGCACGCCGACGGTCTTGACGTCATGCTCTACATTCATCCGGTCTTCAATAATTTTGATGATGGCTAGCAGCAGGTCAGTATCTCCCAGCCAGCTGAATACATAATCGATCCCGCTCAGATCCGACTTCCGCAATGATTGCGTTACCGCTTTGGAGAAGGGAGTGAGCAACACGACCGGAATCCCGGAATAACGCGCCTTGATCTGTTTTGCCAGATCGAATGTATCGCTGTTATCCATATTGGGCATACAGATGATCAATTCATAATGGTTCTGCTTCAGTTCCGCCAGCGCCTCCCTGCTGTTTCCTACCTGTGTGAACCGCGGCGGATAGCGAAGATTGAGAGAAGTGTATTCGTTGAATATCTGCTCATCGACACGTCCGTCGTCTTCCAGGATGAACATATCGTATCGGGAGGCCACCATCAAAATGTTGTAGATACGTTTGTTCATCAGTTTCACGAACGGGGTGTCACGGAATCTGAAACGATTTATATCATGTGCTTTAACTACGGATCCTGGCGTTTTTAATTTCATCTGTTTTTTTAGAATAAAGAGTAAAGAACAAAGAATAAAGGCTCAATGCGGCCGATATTCAATTGTAACGCATAAGCGAATTACATGAAGTAAATAAGGGTGAACGCAGTAAGCGAATAACACGAAGTGCGAATATATATGAAAAAACCGAATATCTATGGAATTGATTCATTATTTTTGTTGCAGTCATAGAATATATAGAACCACAACTTTTCACATGGGCACATTAATCACATGAGCACATTCGTTGATTTTCCGAAAAAAAGATTATCTTTGTTCAACTCAAAAGTTATTCCGGTACACATATCGCCGGAGATATATTTTAAGAATCAGCAAAGCTACAATAAGAATGAAAAAATCAACGTTATTGATCTCTTTCTCCATATTGATAATAGGACTGGGAACACTTTTCATGGCCCTTACGTCAGGTAACAACATTGAAAAAACCGAGTCGGAAAGGCCGTTGGTGCTCTCCATGACAGCATCGGTGGCTATTCCTGAGAGCGTGGAATTCGCAGGGGAACGGATCACTTTCGACCGCTATGATAAACGGGAACGGATGGACCGGGAACTGAACAGTTTCACCTATTTCCACTCCACTACCTTGCTGCTTTTTAAACGGGCCAACCGGTTCTTCCCGGTCATTGAACCGATCCTCAAACAGCAAGGAGTTCCCGACGACCTGAAATACCTGGCAGTGATAGAAAGCAGTCTCGATCCCAGGGCGATTTCCCCCGCACGTGCGGCGGGACTCTGGCAGTTTCTCCAAAGTACAGGTAAACAATACGGGCTGGAGGCGACATCCGACGTGGATGAACGCTACCACGTGGAAAGATCCACCATTGCCGCCTGCCGCTATCTGAAAGAAGCTTACCTGAAATATGGCTCATGGAGCGCCGCGGCACTGTCATATAACGGTGGACAGGCGCGCATCACCAACGGACTGAAAGACCAGGAAGTAGACGACTCGCTCGATCTCTGGCTGGTGGAAGAAACCTCCCGCTATTACTACCGTATGCTTTCAATCAAACAGATCTTTGAAAATCCACAGCAATACGGATTCATCATAAAGCCCGATCATCTCTATAAACCCATGCAGTTCAAGGAGGTGAAGGTATCTTCTTCCATTCCCGACCTGGTGGCTTTTGCCAAACAACATAACATCACCTACGCGCAGTTGAAGGACTTCAACTCCTGGTTGCGAAGTACCAGCCTGAGCAATCCGTCGGGTAAGACTTACACCCTGCTTATCCCCACACAGGACGACCTCTACTATAAAAAAGGGGAAAGTCCCAGGGTACACAATCCGGCATGGGTGGTGAAGTAAACTTTTTCAGATCATTATTCATTAAAATTAGTCGTTTTCTCGCTATGGCAAAGTTCAAACAAGTTTGACTTTGCTCATTTAGCTTAACAAAAACGTTCGTTTACTATAACTATGGCTTCCGAAACTGAACAGATACAGGTGTACGGCGCACGCGTACACAACTTAAAAAATATTGACGTAACCATTCCACGCGACTCTCTCACGGTGATCACCGGACTGAGCGGCAGCGGGAAATCGTCGCTCGCCTTCGACACCATCTTTGCCGAAGGGCAGCGCCGTTATATCGAGACCTTCTCGGCTTATGCGCGCGGATTTCTGGGAAAGATGGAACGTCCCGATGTGGATAAGATCACCGGTTTAAGCCCGGTCATCTCCATCGAACAAAAAACCACCAATAAAAATCCCCGTTCCACCGTCGGTACCACCACCGAAGTGTACGATTTCCTCCGCCTGCTCTATGCTCGCGCCGGCGAAGCATACTCCTATATCACCGGTGAGAAAATGGTGAAATATACCGACACGCAGATACTGGAACTGATACTGGAGAAATATATCGGTAAAAAGATCTATATCCTCGCTCCGGTAGTGAGAAACAGGAAAGGCCACTACAAAGAGTTGTTTGAACAGATCCGTAAAAAGGGATACCTCCATGTGAGGGTCGACGGAGAGATCAGGGAGATCATTCCCGGCATGCGTGTGGACAGATACAAGAATCACAACATCGAAATTCTCATTGATAAGCTGGTCGTATCCAATAAGTTCTCCGACAAGTTGCAGGCTAGCGTTCGCACTGCTATGAAGCAGGGGTCCGGTCTGATCCTTCTACAGGATGTGGAAGCCGGCGAAACACGCCATTACAGCCGCAGCCTTATGTGTCCCACTACCGGCCTGTCGTATAATGAGCCGGCGCCCCATAATTTCTCTTTCAACTCCCCGCAGGGAGCCTGCCCCCGTTGCAAGGGCATCGGTTCGGTAGACCAGATCGATGTCGAAAAGATCATACCCGACCCTGGTCTGAGTATCGCCGGAGGAGGTATCGTCCCTCTCGGAAAAGAACGGAGCAACCTCCTCTTCTGGCAAATTGCGGCCATCTGCGAGAAATATGGGGTGACACTGAAAACACCTATCAAAGATATTCCCCAGGAAGCCATCGATGAGATCATGTACGGCACCGACGAAAGGCTCAAAATAAAGAATGAGTCGTTGGGAAATTCCAATTATATGGTCTCCTACGAAGGTGTCGCCAAATATATTGAAATGCAGCAGGAGGATGAAGCTTCGGCAACCGCCCAGAAATGGGCGGGCCAGTTCATCACCACCTCTGTCTGCCCCGAATGTCACGGGCAGCGGCTGAACAAGGAAGCGCTTCACTTCAGGATCAACGGAAAAAATATCGCCGAACTGGCGGGGATGGATATACACTCCCTGTATAACTGGATCATCTCCTCTGAAACGAATGTAACGGAGAAACAAAGGCTCATTGCCGGAGAAATTGAAAAAGAGATCCTTTCCCGGCTTCAGTTCCTGCTGGATGTAGGGCTGGGTTACCTGTCGCTTTCACGCGCATCGGCCTCCCTCTCGGGCGGGGAAAGCCAGCGTATACGGCTGGCTACCCAGATCGGATCGCAACTGGTAAATGTGCTCTATATACTCGATGAACCCAGTATCGGGCTCCATCAACGCGACAACCACCGCCTGATCGATTCGCTGAAAAAATTGCGCGATTCAGGTAACTCGGTGGTAGTGGTGGAGCACGACAAGGATATGATGCTGGCATCCGACTATATAGTGGATATGGGACCGTTTGCCGGCCAGAAAGGAGGGGATGTGGTATTTGAAGGGCTCCCTTCGGAAATGCTGAAGAAGAACACGCTCACATCCAACTACCTGAACGGGAAATTAGAGATCTCCATCCCCCCGAAAAGACGAAAAAGCAATGGTAAAATCCTTACTATCGAAGGAGCCTCGGGAAACAACCTGAAAAATGTGACGGCGACATTTCCTCTGGGCACGTTCATCTGTGTGACAGGTGTTTCCGGCAGCGGGAAATCGACACTGATCAACGAAACACTGCAACCTATTCTCAGCCAGAAGTTTTACCGGTCGTTGAAAGATCCTCTGCCCTATCGCTCAGTCAAAGGAATTGAACATCTCGATAAAGTGGTGAGCGTAGATCAGTCCCCTATAGGACGTACCCCCCGCTCCAACCCGGCCACCTACACCGGGGTCTTTTCGGATATCCGCGTGCTGTTCGCCGGAATGCCGGAAGCCAAAATACGGGGCTACAAACCGACGTGATGGTTCCCTGCGAAGTATGTCATGGTAAACGATATAACCGGGAAACGCTGGAAGTACGGTTCAAAGGGAAGTCGATTGCCGACGTACTGGATATGACCATCAACGAGGCAGTGGATTTTTTTGAAAATGTGCCTAACATATTGCATAAGATTAAAGTATTACAAGAGGTAGGACTGGGTTATATCAAGCTGGGACAATCCTCCACTACCCTGTCGGGAGGAGAGAGCCAGCGGGTGAAACTGGCGACCGAGCTGGCCCGCATCGATACGGGAAATACCCTCTATATACTGGACGAACCTACTACCGGACTGCACTTCGAAGATATCCGCGTGCTTTTGGGAGTACTCAATAAACTGGTAGAGAAAGGCAACACCGTAATTGTCATCGAACACAACCTCGATATCATCAAGTGTGCCGACTATATCATTGACTTGGGACCCGAAGGGGGAGAGAGAGGAGGCGAAATCCTTGCGAAAGGGACTCCCGAGGAAATTGTCCATAACGGGGAAAGTTATACGGCGGTTTATCTGAGGGAAGAGTTATAAAGACCGGAATTTAAAGTTAAAAATGTAATAGGCATGAACATTTAAATCAACTCTTTGTTTAGAGTTTACAGAAAAGGGACTATTAAGAGTAATTTTAAATTAGCAATATTATATGGCAGATATCACATTTAAAGGCAATCCCGTTCACACAAGCGGGGAGTTGCCGGAAAAAGGCACAGCGGCACCTGATTTCACTCTGGTAAAAAGCGATCTTTCCGAAGCCAGGTTATCGGACTTCAAAGGGAAATATATTGTACTCAATATCTTTCCAAGTCTCGATACCGGTGTATGCGCCGCCTCCGTGCGCCGCTTCAATAAGGAAGCCGCTTCGCTGGAAAATACGGTGGTGCTGGGTATTTCTGCCGACTTGCCCTTTGCAGCCGGAAGATTCTGTTCTGCAGAAGGCATTGAAAATGTTGTCACACTTTCCTGTTTCCGCAATAAGTCATTCGGTGAAGATTACGGTCTGCTGATGACCGACGGCCCGCTGAAAGGCCTTCTGGCACGGGCTGTAGTAATAGTAAACCCGGAAGGGAAGGTGGTACACACAGAACTGGTTCCTGAGATTGCACAGGAGCCGGATTATCATTCTGCAATCAACTCGATAGTGTAGTT
>NZ_CALNAT010000041.1 GCF_937873925.1 uncultured Proteiniphilum sp.
ATCTCCAGGCAAAAGGGTTTGACACCGATCTGTTTCCCGATGGGGAAGCCGGTTTCAAAGGATTTGTGAAGACAAAGTATGATCTTTGCATTGTGGATGTAATGATGCCAAAAAAAGACGGGATAACGCTTGTCAAAGAGATAAGGACCATCAATACGGAAATACCCGTGATCTTCCTGACTGCGAAAAACATGAAGGAAGATGTGTTGGAAGGGTTCAAAGCAGGCGCCGACGATTACATCACCAAACCGTTCAGCATGGAAGAACTGGTGCTTCGTATCGAAGCGATCATCCGCCGTGTGAAAGGTAAAAAGAGTAAAGAACAGCAGGTATATAACTTCGGAACAATGACGTTCGACACGCAAAAGCAAATTCTCACTATTGGTGATACCCACACCAAACTGACCACCAAAGAGTCTGAACTGCTTTCGCTCCTCTGCGCGCACGCAAATGATATACTGGAACGAAACCACGCTCTGAAACAGATCTGGGAAGAGGACACCTATTTCAATGCACGCAGTATGGATGTGTATATCACGAAGTTACGCAAATTGCTGAAACCGGAGCCCAATATCGAGATTATCAATATTCACGGTAAAGGGTACAAGCTGATTGTCCCCACCGATGAGAATGAAAACAGCGAACAATAATAACGCAGTTTTCTGACCTGACAAAAGACCGTTCCTTCCGGAACGGTCTTTTTATTCATAAAATTTTCCGTCACAAATTCGTAACATTAAATTTATTGACTACATTTGCACAAGGTACGTGGATGAGATTAAAATAAAAAGTCGTATGAAAAAAAACAGACGAGAAATGGCCAAATCACTGCGGCTGATCTCAAGTGATCGCCGGAGAACAAATATGCTTCGTGAGTGGGAACAAAAAACCATTGCCTACCTGGTACAGAAAATACCTTCCTGTATTTCTTCCGACGGGCTTACAGCCATCGGCTTTTTCGGCAACGTAACGGTTGCCTCCGGTTTTGTGATGGGAGCCTTTCTGAACCGTTACTGGCTGCTGCTCTCCCTGCCCGGCTTTCTGATCAACTGGATAGGAGACTCGCTCGACGGACGGCTCGCTTACTACCGCAACAAACCCCGTAAATGGTATGGATTCTCACTCGACGTAACGGTAGACTGGATCGGCACTTTCCTTATCGGGCTCGGTTATACCCTTTATGCTCCCGGTTGGTGGAAATACGCGGGTTTTTTCTTCGTCGTTCTGTACGGATGGGAGATGATCACCGCCCAGTTACGTTATAAGATCAGCGGTCAGTATTCTATCGACTCAGGCATCTTTGGCCCGACAGAAGTCCGTTTGTTATTAGGAACCATTATCACCATTGAGGTCTTCGTCCCGAATTCCATACAATACCTTGCCTCTGCCGCCTGTATCGTGCTGCTGATATCCAATCTTGTGGAAGCCCGTAATCTCCTCAGGCTGGCTGATGAACGCGACAAAGTGGATCGGGACCTGAAAGAGGAAGAATATAAAAAGAAGCGAATGGAAAATGCATAAAGTAGGCCGAAAATCCCTACCTTTGTGCAAAATATACAAAATGACACAGTCGATGACGGGATACGGCAAAGCTGTTGCAGAACTCCCGAACAAAAAAATAACAATTGAGATAAAGTCATTAAACAGCAAGCAATTTGATCTGTTTATACGTCTCCCCTTCGCTTATCGCGAAAAGGAGATCGCCTTGCGAAATTCACTTGCCCGCCGTCTGGTGCGTGGAAAAGTGGATTTTTCCATGAAT
Organism: uncultured Proteiniphilum sp.; assembly: GCF_937873925.1. Taxonomy (GTDB): domain Bacteria; phylum Bacteroidota; class Bacteroidia; order Bacteroidales; family Dysgonomonadaceae; genus Proteiniphilum. Next base: position 1,763 of record NZ_CALNAT010000041.1, read on the forward strand.
GTGGAGGTGATTGCCAAAGATGTGACATCGAAGATCGATCACAATGTGTTAAGCCAATATCACCGGGAAATCACGGGCCTGGCGGTTGAATTGAATATTCCCCAGCCACAGGAATGGTTTTCGGTGCTGTTACGGCTTCCGGATGTGATGAAACAGGAACAGGAAGAACTGAGCGACGAAGAGTGGAACATCATTGAACAGGCTGTCAACCGTGCTGTAGACGAAGCGATAGCCTTCCGCAGGCAGGAAGGGAAAATGCTGGCGCAGGTATTGACGACAAAGATCTGCAATATCCGCTCTCTGCTCGAAGCCGTGGAACCTTTTGAAGAAGAAAGGGTCGAAAAGGTCAAGAGCCGTATCCGTGAAGGATTGAAAGGCCTGGAAGGGATCGAATACGATAAAAACCGGTTTGAACAGGAGATGATCTACTATATTGAGAAGCTGGATCTGAATGAGGAAAAAAACCGTCTGGCACATCATCTGGATTACTTTACCGCTACGCTGAAAGAGATAGAGCCCCAGGGAAAGAAGCTCGGATTCATCGCGCAGGAGATAGGTCGTGAGATCAATACCCTCGGTTCAAAGTCCAACCAGTCAGATATGCAACGAATTGTGGTACAGATGAAAGATGAACTTGAGCAAATGAAAGAGCAGATTTTAAATGTATTATAATTACCGGTCGGGCTGTGAGTGCCGACACCGGAAAACGGAATAACAATGGCCAAACTGATCATCTTTTCAGCACCCTCAGGTGCAGGTAAATCAACATTGGTACGATTTTTACTGGTGCAGGGACTGAACATCCGGTTCTCGGTCTCGGCAACCAGCCGTAAGCCTCGCGGAGAAGAGAGAGATGGTGTGGAATATTATTTTCTCACGCCGGAAGAATTTCGCAGGCGCATTGCTAATAACGAGTTTCTCGAATATGAAGAGGTATATAAAGACAAATTCTACGGCACCCTGAAAAGCGAAGTAGACCGTATTCTCGCCGAAGGGGTGAACGTTGTCTTTGATGTGGATTGTATTGGCGGATTGAACATTAAAAAAATATACGGTGACCGCGCATTGAGTGTTTTTGTGATGCCACCGTCGGTGGAAACACTGCGTGAACGTCTCGAGAAGCGGGGAACCGATTCTCCCCCAGTGATCGAAAACCGCCTCGCAAAAGCTGAATATGAGATGAGTTTCGCCCCCCGATTTGATGTGACGGTCTACAACGACGATTACGATCAGGCCAAAGCAGAAGTATTGAAACTGGTTACTGATTTTATATCAGAAGGCTAATGTGCCAATGTGACTAATGTATTGATTTTTCACTTTTAGTTTTTCATTTTTCACTTTTTACAGGTAATTGGCAATTATAATTCTGTTAATCAGTATATCTGTAAATCGGCTAATTAATAATGTGATGATTGACAAACAAATATTACTGCTGACTGTCTTCCTCTTTCTGACGCTGGTCCTCTTTGGCCAGGCAGTACGGAAAGAGACACGCCTTTACACCACTATGGAAGCAGGGGAAGAACTGAAGATGGATATTTATAAAAGCGACTCTGTGCCCCTGCAGCCGCAGCCCTGCCTGATGTTTGTCTTCGGCGGCGGCTTCAAGGAGGGTAAACGGGATGCAGAGATCTATAGCCCTTTTTTCAACTATTTCGCCGTCAGAGGCTTCACCGTGGTTTCTATCGACTACCGTCTGGGAATGAAAGGACAGAAGGCGCCGGGAATATTCAATAATAAACCATTACGGAACGCCATCGACCAGGCAGTTGCCGATCTCTATTCCGCAACCGCCTATCTGCTGGAGAATGCCGGAGAGCTTCGTATCGACCCGTCACTCATCATCATCAGCGGATCGAGTGCGGGCGCCATTACCGTATTGCAAGCCGATTACGAAAAAAGGGATAAACATCCCTCTGCGGATGTGCTGCCGGAAGATTTCCGCTATGCGGGTGTGATTTCCTTTGCCGGCGCTATCTTCAGTACCGAGGGTGTGCCGTCCTATGCACAACGTCCGGCTCCCACCCTTTTCTTCCACGGCAGTGCGGACAAGCTGGTACCTTATGACAAGACGCGGTTTTTCAGCCGGGGCATGTTCGGTTCGAAGTCGTTGGCAAAAAAATTCAGGAGCGAACGTTATCCGTATATGTTCTACAGTATGGAAAATGTAGGACACGAGGCGTCGGAATATCCCATGCAGGAATTCCTGCCGGAGATCGAGCAATTCATCTCCGATTACGTGTTCGACAGTAAACAGTGGATGACCGACATCCGCTTCAAAGATATGTTCCGGAAATCGGATAATTCCACAACCCCCGGGAACTATTACAACTGATATGCGGAAATATACGGAGAAATACCTGCTCCCCATCGCGATGATCCTGGGGATCATGTTTCACAGGCAATTATCGATACTCTCTCCCGTCATTCCTTACCTGCTTTCGATGATGCTCTTCATCACCTATAGCCGCGTAAAATGGAGCGATATCAAACTCACAAAATTCCATTATATTCTCCTTTCCATTCAGTATGTGGGAAGTGCGCTGATATACCTGGCGCTCCGACCGTTCAACGAGATCCTTGCACAGGCGGCTATGATCTGCGTGCTGACGGCAACGGCTACTTCGGCGCCTGTTGTGGCCGGAATACTGGGAGGCAGTATCGCGGCGACCGCAGCCTACTCCATTATCAGCAACCTCTCTGTAGCCTTTATCGCACCTGTTTTCCTCTCCCTGATCGGGAAGAGCGGCGAGACCGCCTCATTTGCTACCTCCTTCTGGCATATCTTCCGCAGTGTTATCCCTATTCTTGTCCTACCGTTCATAGTGGCGCTGCTGCTGAGAAAAACAGCCCCTCCACTACACCGGAAAATCCAATCGGCACAGATCGTCTCTTTCTATCTCTGGGCAGTCGCCCTTACTATAGTAATCGGCAATATTACCCAATATGTGCGGCTGCAGAGCGATAACAATTATACACTGGAAATAATCATTACGGCTACATCGCTGGTAATCTGTCTTTTTCAGTTCTACTTCGGCAGGAAGATCGGCACCCGTTTCGGACGAACAATAGCCGGAGGGCAGGGACTGGGACAGAAAAATACGGTGCTCGCCATCTGGCTGGCACAAACCTACCTGAACCCGCTCGCTACGCTGGGCCCGGGAATGTATGTGCTATGGCAGAACTTAGTGAATTCCTGGCAGATCTGGAGAAAAAACCGGAAGAGTTGATGGGATAATTCGATGATGTGATGATGTACCGCAAATCAACAAATCTGTTAAGAGATATATCATTTCTAAAAAATTTATGTATCTTTATCGTTCGTAATAAACAGGTAAATAACAAACTCTCAACTTAATTTGTCATGCAAAAATTCATCGTTATTGTACTTCTGGCAGCCTTTACATTTCCTCTTCCTATGAACGCGCAAGAGGAAGAAAAAGGGGGTGAATTCTCCATGGATATTAACCTCCGTCCCCGGTTCGAATACCGTCACGGATATTCCTATCCCCGTTTGGAAACCGATAAGGCATCGGCCTTTATCTCCAACCGCGCCCGTATAGGTGCTAACTTCGACAACGGATTCTTCTCTGCCAGGATAGCCGCCCAGGATGTTTCTATATGGGGACAGAAGCGGCAAAATGATAACGACGGCAGCCGCTTTACCATGCATGAAGCATGGGCACAGATGATACATAACGGGTTCTTCGCCAAAATAGGGCGCCAGTCGTTAAGTTATGATGACGGACGCATCCTGTCGGAGTCAAGTTGGACACCCACCGGCATATGGCATGACGCGCTAAAAGTGGGTTACGAGAATGCGATGAACACACTGCATCTGGCATTCGCCTACAATCAGTCGGGTGAGAAAACCAACGAAGGGACTTTTTACGAGCCCGTGGGACAGCCTTATCAAAATATGCAAACCCTGTGGTACCAATACCGTAACCCGAACGGGTTTACCGCTTCGGCCCTTTTCGTCAATCTCGGCTTTGAAGTGGGGGATCCCGCCAACCCGGCACAAGGGCTTCCGGCCGATCCGAGGAAAGCCTACATGCAAACCATGGGCAGTAACATCGGCTACAAAAACAATATCTGGAATATCATGGGAACGTTCTATTATCAGACGGGTACCAACAGCAATGACGAAAAGGTGAGCGCCTATATGTTGGCATTGAGGGGACGCTACGCGCTCAATTCACAATTCGCCCTTTATGGAGGAACGGAGTTTCACCCCGGACAGGATCCCGACGCGAAAAAGGTGACCCGTATGGATCTGTTGTATCGCTCCAACCATTCCTTCATGGGATCGATGGACTATTTCAAGGGATACGACTATTATGGCGTTTGGGATAAATATATCGGTCTGCAGTGGAATCCATGGAAGAAATTGAAGTTAGACCTAAGGTACCATCACTTCTCTTCTGAGCAGCCAATCGATGTGGATGGAACAGAGAAAAAAGTATTAGGCTCGGAAATAGATTTCACCTTTACCTACCCCATCCGCAAATATATTATGTTGGAAGGGGGGTATTCCTTTATGCTGGCTACCGACGCCATGCCTATCGCCAAAGGACGCCCCGGCAATCCCGATGCCTGGCAAGACTGGGCCTATGTGAGCCTCACTATTAATCCCACCATTTTTAAAAACCGTTTTTAGAAGGGACACTTCAATGTACAACTAATAGGTATCGTTCAATCAATTGCACGAATTGAGGTTTACGCAAACTTCTTACTTGTATCAACCTGCAACACATAAAGCGTGATATATTTGTTCCTATAAAGGCCCCGAGTTGGCGACTACAATTGGGCCATTGGCACATTATTCACCTTCCTAATATCTTATCCATTACCCAATTGGTACGTGCTGCCGATATACCGGTGCTGACAGGTATATTGCCGTGGCCGTTCAGGTAGTTGACAATACTTTCGACCAGGTAGTACTGGATGTTCTCCGGATTCTTTTCATGGAATTCCTGTACGCCCGCCGCCGTTTCCAGCAGGATGGGTGAAAAATCAAAAGTGGCACAGGTCAGCCTGCCTTTTGTACCGGAGATATCGATCAGATCCGTACGGGTGTTCACAGGAGCGACAAAACTCCAGCTTCCGCTGCCCGCTACGCCCGATTTGAACCGGAAAGCGGCGGTTACACTATCCTCCACATCATATAATCCTGCCACATTATGGGTGAAGCCGCAGACATCGGTGATCTCCCCGAAGAGATAATCGAGCAGGTCGAGTTGATGGGAAGCCAGATCATAGAAATACCCTGCACCGGCAATCTCTTTTTTCACCCGCCACGGCAGATTTTTGCCGTTGTAATCTTCCTCATAAGGGGGAATAGCGAAACGGATCTGCACCGTGGAAATATCACCCAGTAATCCCTCATCGATCAGTTGCTTCACCCTGAGAAAATAGGGCAATGTCCGGCGATAGTAGGCTACAAAACAAGGTACGCCAGTCTCTTCGGAAAGCCGGTTTATCTGAAGACACTCTTCGTAGGAAGCGGCCATCGGCTTTTCCACATACACAGGTTTGCCTGCTTTCATGGCAGCCACTGCATATTCCACGTGCGACCCGGGAGGCGTAGCCACATAAACCGCATTTACCTGCGGATCGTGGATCAGATCGTCCGCGTTATCGTACCACTTCCCTATCCCATGCCGGCGGGCATAATCTTTCGCCTTTTCTCCATCACGGCGCATCACTGCTACCACATCCGACCCTGTGACCTTACTGAAAGCCGGACCACTCTTCTTTTCGGTGACAGCTCCACAACCGATAAATCCCCAGTGGACCATAATCAATGTGTTAATTTGTTAATGTGACAATATGCCAATTAATTGATAATTAGTAGTTTAATTATAATCAGTAAATCTGCTAATCTGCCAATTAGTAAATCTGCTAATCAATAGATCGATTTCTCTTCGTGTAAGAAAGGACGCCCAGGATACCGAGCGCTGCAAAGGCAGCTCCAATATACATAAAAACAGAAGATATACCTTCCGTCTGACCGTAAGAGTGCATCCCGCTAAGGAAATAGTTGACGCCAAGAAAAGTCATCAGGACAGAGGCGAAAGCAAAAACCGAGAGCAGGTTAAAAAGCCACTGGCTGTTCCATCTCTTCACCAGGTGCAAATGGGTTACAATGGAATAGATCACTACGGTGATCAACGCCCAGGTCTCCTTAGGATCCCATCCCCAGTACCTCCCCCACGATTCGTTGGCCCAAACGGCGCCGAGGAATGTGCCGGTAGCCATCAGTACAAGCCCTACCAACAACGACATATTATTAATGATACTCAATTCTTTGATGCGATGGGGCAAACGGGGGCTGTTCTCTGCAAAAGCCATCATCGAGAGATTGGTGATACCCAGCAGAAAGCTGATGCCGAAAAATCCGTAGGCGGACACGATCACTGCTACATGAAACATCAACCAGGGCGATTTCAACACAGGCACCAGCGTATTGATCTGCGGATCCATCCAGTTGAGGGCGGTCACAAAAAGAATAACGCCGCCGAAAAGTACGGCAAGCGCACGGGTAAGGGTGCTTTTTCGTCCAAAGATAAAACCGGCCAGTACGGTGGCCCACGACACATAGACCATGGTCTCATACGAATTGCTCCAGGGCGCGTATCCCGATATATACCACCGCATCCCCATGCCGGACATATGACAAAGGAACAATAACACGATGCAGACGGTGAGTACGGCAGCCGCATAACGTTTCCATCGCTTTTCGCGCAGCAGTTGCATTAAGGCGACAATGAGCAACAGTCCGCCGGTGATAAAATAACCGACTTTAATACGATTAAAGAGATCCATCCGGTTGTAGCGGATCTCAGCCTGCAGTTTCTCCGGTTGGATAAGAGAGGCTTTGTCGTTTTTCAACTGGTGTGCCTCAATCACACTCAATGCCTCGTCCGGTTTACTCCAGTCGCCGCTCTTCATCGCTTGCCTCACTTCCGAAAGATACCGTTCGAACGCCTGCGTAATAAAGATCGAATCCGCCTCGGGGAACACGGAAAGATCGTCACCCGGGGCATACCAGGTATGGGAAGGATCACCCGCATCGGGAAAGATCCCGGGCATGGTATGATTCAGCAACTGATAGAGGATATTCACCCGTTCATCGAACTTTATGAGGTCTTTTTCCGAAGCAGTCCTTGTATCCGCAGGCCGATGGTAGATTTCCTGCAATTGAGGCAGCAGCCTGTAATTCCCCTGCCGGTCAAAAAGATGATAGTAGGATACATACTCACCGGAGAGGTTATATTGCACGCTCATCTGTTTATCGGGCTGGGCGATGAGAGGTACCTGCATCCACATTTGCGGCATGGCGAGGAGACCGAGTAGGAACTGATCGGGATTGAGGTCGCCGAATGTCTGTTCCTTATGTACTTTCCGGAGAATTTCCGAAGAGAATGTATTCATAGGCATTGTCCGCCCGCGGAATTGCACCGGCAACGCACCGAACCGGGCCGCGTGTTCCGGAGGAATCCTGTTTTGCCGTACTGCTTCAGACATCGAACCTCCCGGGGTATTCTGTGCGTAACCGGATGCCACAATTATCAGGAAAGCCGGGACAACCGCACCTTTCCTGATATGCTCTCTCGTCTCTTTCAATTGCTGCTGCAACTTATGGAATCGGGAAAACGGCATAAAGAACATAAGGAGAAAACCTATCCCTAGTAGGAAATAACCGGTATAGGTAACGGTCCGTCCTGCCACATCCCTGCTTACAGAGAGGACGGTTCCCATCTCATCCCGGTCGTATGAGGCTTGGAAGAAACGATACCCCTTTACATCCAGCACGTTGTTCATAAACACCTTCGCCTCGCGTACCTCCCCGTCGACATGCACCAGCAGATCGCTTTCGTAGGAGGACGGACTCTGGGATCCGGGATAACGGATCAATCTGAAATCGGCCAGTTCCAGCACAAAGGGTAAAGTTTCCGTTTTGATGCCTTTGGAGGTATGCATGACCATCTGATCAGCTTTTTCACCTTCACGGATATGCACCTGTCCCTCTTTTCCGAACAGGAGGGTGGTCATCGCCCCCGCAAGAATAACGACCAGCGCACAGTGAATCACCAGCATGGCCCACTTTTTTCTCTGGATAAAATGGCGACGGAAAAGGATCAGGATAAAATTCACCACCAACAGGAATTGCAGGAAGAAAAACAGGGGTGAATAATAGATCAGCATCCTGGCAGCTTCCGTCCCCATCCATTTTTCAACAAAAGTAGCTGTTGCCAATCCAATCGCGTAGATCAGCAACAGCACTATTGATGCTTTATATGATGAAAGGAATCTCAAGCCTCTTCCCACTGTTTACGAAGCAATTCAAGGGCTGCCGGCACCACTATGCTGCGGTCTCCCTGGGCGCCACATTCAAAGCTGACATACTTGTCATAGCCCATCATCTTGAGCCCTTTGAAGCCGTTCACATAGTTATCGGCCTCGCCGTCTTCCCCGGGCATGCTGCGTCGCTTACGGCTGGCCACATGCACGTGCTGCAGGTACTCTCCGGCGGAAAGGAAGGCAGCCATATCGCAATTCTCTTCCCAGGTCATATGCCAGAAGTCGCCCATACATTTTACACCGGGATTGTTGATATCGCGGCAGATGGAGGCGGCATCGGCCACCTGGCGGAGATAGAAGGCCTCCTTGCGGTTCAGCGGCTCGAAAATAACGGTCGTCCCGTGCTGTTGGGCAAAGGCGCCCATCTCATCGAACTGTCCGCAGAGGAAATCACGTGTTTCCTGCGTGTGAGGCATCGCGGGTACCTGGCTGTTAAAGGCAGGGACAATGATCACGCCTTCGGCTTCGAGTTCACCTGCGGCGATCATCAGCACCTCCATGGTATCACGGCACTTTTTCCGAATCTCCGGGTCGGTAGAAAGAATAAACCCTTCAAAACCGGCACAGATGACGCTCACCTTGATATTACGCCCTTGAAGAGCATCCCTGAACTCCTGCATGCGGTTGCGGATACCTCCTCCGTGAGGCTCAAAACCCACCACGCCATGCTCTTCCATGAAATCGAATTTTTCATTCAGAGTGGATCCCGGTGCAATACCTTCCTGGAAAGAAATATTCAGCTTCGCCTTACCCTTACCACAAGAGGCGTCGTCTTTTCCATTGGCCGAAGCAAAGGAAGTGCATCCGCCTATGGCCACGGCCGCAGATCCGGCGAGGGTTGTTTTCAAAAATCTTCTCCTGTCGAGTGTCATAATCACCACTTTTTATTTTGCACTTCCCGGTACGGGTACCGTAAATCCGGCCATATCCATTTTACCTATATTCAGGTCGGCGGGCGTATAATCGAGCGGTGAAGCGGTCATAGTATCCCATGTCACTTCCTGTCCCGTATAGGCCGACTCGCGTCCCATGATACCCGCCATATTCGAAACGGCCGTCTCCGATGCCAACTCGATCGGTTTGTTACCCCGTATGGAATTAATCAGGTTGACATGTTCCAATGTATAGGGGTCAGTCTGTGTAAAGGCTACTTTTTCGGCCTCACCGTCATACTGCCAGACCACGTTGCCGGCAAGGTCTTTGATCACATGTCCGCCATTGCTCGTCCACGATCCTTTCGTTCCCTGGATAAACTCGCTCACATTGTTGGCACACCCGTCGATCTGGCGGCACATGCTGTGCATATGAATACCGTTCTCCATAGTGAAATCAATACTGAAATTATCGTACTGGTCACCCGTTATACGACGATGGCGTGAGCCGAAACCGACAGCGCTGACAGGTTTCAGGCCGGAAAACCAGGTAAACACATCAATATTATGTACATGCTGCTCCACGATATGATCGCCCGACAGCCATTTCCAATTCACCCAATCGCGTACCATAAATTCAAAATCGCTCCAATTTGATTGCCGGTCGCGGTACCATAACATACTCTGGTTCCAGTAAACGGTTCCGCCGGTGATTTCACCAATAGCGCCGTTCATAATTTGCTTGTATGATTCTACGTATTTGCGCTCATGGTGACGCTGTGTTCCGGTAACAACGGACAGGTTTTTGGCTTGTGCCTGTTTAGCGGCAGCCACAACTGTACGATACCCTACCGCATCCACACAGATCGGTTTTTCCAGGAAACTATGCCTGTTCTTCTCTACGGCATATTTGAAATGCTCCGCACGAAAGAAAGGAGGCGTACAATCGATCAGCACGTCGATATCACTGTCGATCACCTGTTTGTAGGCATCCAGTCCCACAAAACGTTTGTCAGCAGGAATATCGATATTTTTTTCGTTCTTCAGTTTCTCGGCCAGGCTGTCTACCTTGTCCTGAAATACATCGCCCAAAGCTACAATGGTCACCCCATTGGCAGCATTCAAAAAGTTGATAGCTGCTCCCGAACCACGTCCGCCGCAACCTACGACGCCTGCTTTCAGTTCTTTTCCGTCAGCAGCCAGATCGGGGAGATCGGGGATATAATAACTACCGGGTGCTTTTAAAGGTACATTGACGCCTTTTCCTTTTTCCGCTCCGCCGCAGGATGTCAGGATCGCTGCGGAACCGGTTCCGATCACTCCTACTGCCCCTGCTACGGCAGAAGTCTTCAGGAAGGATCTTCTGGTTACATTGTTCTCTTTCTTCATTACTTTGATTGTTTTAGATTATTGTTTTAGGATATTGTGTAAGATTTGTTGATTTACTAATTTACCAATTTGCCGATTGAAATCAAGAATTCTATATTTTCCCTATAAAAACGCTCCTTATAGAGAATCCTCCCGCATGAGATCAGTTCTCCGGGAAAGATAAATTCAATACTAATTCAAATTAAGAGACGAATCGGGTTCGCATACCACGCGGAATCCGATCCCTTTTATATCGGAATACCACCAGATACTCTTCGGCTGCTGTGGATCTGTTTTCAACCATGCATCGTGTTGGGTATGGCTACGGCTTGCACTGCGCACGTCGGCCGCATCGGACGAATAGAGTCCTCCCCGTACCACCCACTCTTCTCCTTCGGTCACGCGGGGGTTATGGGTAGCTCCCGAGCGTTTGGCATATGCTTCGGGATCATATTTGTCGGACGTATATTCCATCACATTCCCCAGCATATTCTTTAATCCGAACGGATTAGTCTTGACTACAGAGGGCGACTGTGTGCGGCCATCGCTGTTTTTGTCATAAACCACATATGCCGTGATACTGTCGGTTTTCGGCTTGAAGATATTCCGCATAAATCCCTGGTCTGAAAAATCCTTCGGACTTCCAGGGAAGAAATAGGGTGTTTGGGTCCCTCCGCGGGCAGCGTACTCCCATTCGGCTTCCGTGGGGAGGCGGTATTTCTTGCCTGTCTTTTCCGACAACCACTGACAGAATGTTTCTGCTGCATAATGGGTCATCGTAATGGCGGGACGATCGCCCTGTCCCCAGCCCTGGTCGGGATAACCGAACGGAGGTGTAGGACCGGATATGGCATCTACTCCCATTGCTTTCAGATTGTTCTCATACACTGTCTCGGGCGGGGTACGGCCCTCACTCATCGTCTCGGCGTAAAATACCCAGTACTGATCCCATGTGGTCTCTACTTCCGCCATAAAGAACGGACTCAGGGAAACCTCATGCTGCGGCGATTCGTCCGGATTATGGAAAGGTTCTTTTTCGGGACTTCCCATTGTAAAGGTACCTCCTTTGACCGCGATCATATTGAATGAAACGGCTGTTCCCGGGATCTGTTCCGTGTAATCGGCAAAGGTGGCAACCGGGGTCGCTTCTTTATAGAACAGACTGGTGTCCACTGCTGCGGATCCGGTCACTCCGGGAATTCCCGTCATCTGCCCGTGTGAATAATTAGGATTGTAATGTCCCGCATCCAGGTGACAACTGATACATTGCAGATCGAGCTTTTCCGCATTTTCTTCGTAATAAAGATGTGCTGTGATACCATCATCGGTGATTCCCTGGGGAAACAGGTTCTGATGACATTTCACGCAGGATTCGTTGGGAATATATTTCACGGCATGTTCCAATTCCGATTTCTTATCCCAGTCTATCTCAGCGGGATCCTTGGTAAGGTAGCCCCACAGGTCACGCATTCCCAGCGCCGCCTTTGCCGAATAATGAGCCCATGTGTCGTCTTTGGGCGGAAGGTGGCAATCCACGCAGTTCACCATCACCCCGCTCCCGTTGTTCACATGCACCGACAGCATCCAACTCTCTTCCGCATGAGGATGCACATGGCACATCATGCATGATTCATTCGTGGAAAAATAGACTGAGGTCTGATACAGGGCCGCGACAAAAACAATTCCGATAAGTATTCCAATAATCAGGAAAAGACCTTTCCGTTGATGATATTTTTTATCTGTTCTCCGGTTCCTTCTTGCACGCTTAGACATTACGATTTTTGATAATAGGTTTTAAATTATAGTTTTTATCTATATATTATCGTTATTTGCCTATAAAAGTACGAAATTTTATTCTATTTGAAAAAATGAATGTATAAAATGTACTTCTTTGACAAAAATTCTCTTTATTCAATCCATTTTAACCATTTTGTATGGTTATCGCTGCTGGCTTCTACCATAGTTTCCACAAATTGCATTCCCCTGACGCCGTCATAGACGGTGGGAAAGTCGGTAATCAGTTCGCCGGGTACTTCCCCGTTTCTTTTAGCCATCACAGTCAAAGCAAAATTCCGGTAGATATTGGCAAATGCTTCGATAAAACCTTCCGGATGTCCGGCAGGCGTCCTGGTATTCCATCTCGCGAGATCGCTCAGGGATTCGTTATTACCCATATACAGTTCCTGCATGGGTTTATCAGCCCATCTCAGAATTAAGCGGTTCGGCTCCATCTGTCTCCATTCCAGTCCTCCTTTATCGCCATATACGCGAATGCGGATATTGTTTGCCTCTCCTGTGGCTATCTGGGTAGCCATCAGTACGCCGGTAACCCCTTTTTCAAGCCGCAACAGCGAGGCGCCATCGTCATCCACCGGACGTCCCTCTACATAAGTCTGCAGATCGGCACAGGCCTCCTGCACTTTGAGCCCCGTCACATATTCCGCCAGGTGCCAGGCATGCGTGCCTATATCTCCCATACATCCCGCTTTACCGGTAGTATTGGGATTTGTCCTCCATCCGGCATTATTGCCACCCTGTAATTCTATGCGTTGTGACAACCATCCCTGGGTGTATTCCACGTATACTTTCCTGAGCTTGCCTAACTCCCCGTCGGCAATCCGGGCTTTCGCCTCTTTGACGGCAGGGTATCCCGAATAGACGTGCGTAAGCGCCAGCACCAGACCGGTTTCTTCCACCTTTTCCCTGAGCTTTACCGCTTCTGCGAGAGAAAAGGTCATCGGCTTGTCGAGCACCACGTGAATTCCTCTTTCCAATGCCATCATGGCCGGCTCAAAATGCCATTTATTGGGGGTCACGATGGTGACAAAGTCCATCCGCTCTTCTTCAGGCAATGCCATTTCGCGTTCAAACATTTCATGATAATTGTCATAAATCCGGTGATCCGGAAGAAAATACTCCCTTCCCGAATTCTTCGATACTTCCGGATTAACGCTGAAACAACCACAGACCAGTTCGATCAGGTTATCCATAAATGCAGCGCGACGGTGTATAGCTCCGATAAAGGCATCGCTTCCACCGCCGACCATGCCCATTTTGAGTTTTCTGTGTTCTCTCATACTTGAAATTTATTTAACATGATTTGGATATAAAAATACATTCTTCATTGTTTATTTCTTTTACTGCACGTAATCAACATTATATAAAGCATATACACAAACGAAATCAACATACATATCCGAACCGTTTCCATAACGCTTCAAATCAATGGCCCAACCGCTAATGCCTCCTATAATACCCAATTATTACCGCATCCTGATGACAACTTAAATTACTCACAATACGAGAGCCAAGAAAATTATTAACCATACCTCAAATGTATAAAATTTATACAGAATAAACGACCTCGGGGCAGAATCCCCGAGGTATTAAATGGAAAATTTTTTTCATTCGGCTAGGATTAGGGGAATTAAATCCAAAGAGATTAAAGTAGCTGCAATGAATTTCGGATTTTAGCCTCAAATTTGATAATAAAAACATGAGAAAGGTGTAATTAATCTTTAAAAATATAAACACTAAAATCTCCTACCATGGCAAAGTCATTGCTTCCTCTATATTTCTCAGCTATAAATACTTTTATGTAACGCGCTATTGGAAACTTGCTCAAGGGTTGTATCTGTATTCCATCCTTGCCTGAATCGAAAGAAATGTCGCCTTGATCTTCCCAGTCCCATGAGGTCGGATCATTTAGGTTTACGGCACCGTTTTCAGTACAAGTAAAAACCTGATAACCTTTCTGTCCACGACCATCTCCGGTTCGTCTCGCCATGCCCACCTGTGCAATTGTAACCTCTTCACCCAGGTCTATAATAAACCAATGCGGATACTTGCTGGGGGTTCCACCCCATCTGGCATGCCAGTATGTGTTAAGATTATCGTCTATAATGGATGGTATGCCGCCACCATCACTCCTTTGTTGCGAACTATACCCGATAGTACCATCATCACTGTTTGGGTTGTATCCGGGAATACTCCAACCCGATTTATTCATTTTCATCGGAGGTGCAGGAACCCAAACATCTACTGTCTGTTCAATATCTCCATATTTTGCAGTTATGGTAGCTCTTCCTTCTTCTAAGGTCTTAACCAGACCATTACTATAAACCTCTGCGACTTCTCGGTCAGACGAAGTCCATTCAATATTCACATCCGTTGCATTATCAGGAATATACGTAACAAAAACCTGTGTTGTATTTTGCCAGAAACTTATCACAGAATGAGTACTCAATATAAATCCTGTAAGTGGAATATATTCTTTTACATTCACATCAATAATTATCTGGTCGTCAGCCGAGGCAACCGTCACAGTAGTAATACCCTCACCTACAGCCGTCAACAGACCCGTTTGATTAACCGTAACCACAGAGGGATCCTGGCTGGTCCATATATATGATTTTCCACTAGGACTACTCACAAGTTGGACGGTATTCCGATCGCCTGCATGTTCCCCTACGTATAGTTGCACTGATGTTTGATTTACATAAGGCTTTTCGGTCACAACAAACGAATCGTAATTATTGCATCCTGCCATTATCGCAAGCACAACAATACTTAGATATTTAAAATATTTCATATTTATTGCAGATAAATTGTTTATTTAATATTCATCTCTCTCACTAAATGCCAATCTCAGTTCTTCTGACATTTCATACGTATTGCCATCGTCAGGATCGATATAATTATAACGAAGCAGGAACGTTTTATACGTATTGTAACCATCGTTCACTATCCTGAATGTATTTGGAAAATCTGCATTTCCGTCTATTTGGGTAACTTTCATACCAAACTCTGACGTATTCCAAGGCAGGATAGTCACTTTATTATCTTCGCCGATCACAAGCCTGATTGACCATCTATCTATCAGTTCTTCCTCTTTTTGAAATTCCTTAATCCCCGCCATAATCCTCACCTCATTGCTTGCCGTAGGAAAAACTTTTTTCTGTACCATGGTATTCGTCGTTCCTTTTTTTCCACGATGACTGTAGATAGTAGCCCCATCTCCATCCTTCGTAGACGCGTAATCGTTTTTCAGATACAAGCGATACAGTAGAGTATTTTTCTTGGGATTAAATTCATAAGCGGAGAAAGAATTTACCCTGAACGGAATACAATAAACAGAGTCCGGAGATAATCCCGCTGTACGCAGGCCGATATGCATCCGGCCCGTTCTTTCCCCCGCGGGTATAGTTATACTGTGTTTCTCTATTTCATACCTGTCCGCACTCAGATAGAGAGCATAACGATGTACATCCGTATCAAAATTACTTACATTGTAGGAGGAAAGCAGGCTTTCATCTTCAACGATACTCATATCTATGGGTTCGGTCGTAGGCAAAACGCCTCCACAGGAAGCCGCAATATATCCGTCAACTCCCTCCTCCGAAAATGGCAGCTCCTCAGAAAAAATATTAAAACCGTCATCACTGAGTAAGGCAACCACTGCTTTGTATTGCTCCCGTTCAAAAATCTCGTCCCTGTTACATGACAACAAGGCAAATACGAGAATAGAAACAAACAATAGGTTTGTAAATCTTATGTATTTCATATGATTAAAATAATTTATTATCTATTAAAAAAAATTACAAATCATTTTTACCAACCCGGATTCTGATCGAATGAAGGTAAACGCCTCATCTCTGCTTTTGGGATCGGCAAAAATATCATTTTCCGGTTGACAACCCTGTTAGAGATACGATAACTGGTTGGTACAACACGCTGATAATAGGTTTCTCTCGAGCCTGCTGTATTCATTCCTTTTATTGGTTCACTTTCAGATGCTTCATAATCGCCCCATCGGCGTACATCGAAATATCTCCGGTTTTCATACAGGAATTCTACCATGCGTTCCTTTTTAATTTTTTCTAACACCTTATTTACATCAGCTAAATCAGCATCTTGCAGTCCCGGCAGACCGGCGCGGTAACGCACCAGATTAATCGTTTTTTTAATCTCACTGATATCTCTGCTGAATGTTTGTGCCTGTCCGTCAACTTCAATTGTAAAACTCTCCCCTCCAAGCTGATTCAATGCCTCAGCGTATGACAACAGGATCTCTGCATAACGGATAATCGGGAATGGTTTATCAATCCTTCTCGCGGCAGTACCTGCCCATGCATCGATCGGGTTTACATACTTTCTCAAAACATAGCCCGTCATAGGATGGTCATTCGGATTAGGCGCTCCGCTTTTTCCATTGGGAGAATCATTATAATAGGTAATTGTCAGGTTTTTTTGTGTATTATCGGAAGTCGATCCCATTAACCAAAAACCTTCGCTAAAACCGACCGAAGCGTAAAAACGGGCCTCTCGATTCACATACATATTGTAGACATTGGCATTCAAATAATATTCGCGGTACAACTCTTTCCTTTCACTTGTGAATCCGTTTTCGTTATAAGGATACTCATCACTTGCATCATTGATAGTACGTCCGTCAACCATTTCGTAGGCATCCACAACCTTTTGGGTCACGCACATACCATTCCAACCCCCGTTGGCAACAGGGAACGAATGTTTTGTATACTCTCTCAGAACAGGTGAATTTCTCGCCCAGATGAATTCCGGATTGACATTCATTACGGTTTCGCCATTAAACATATCTGTATAAGAGTGGAAAGGATCTATACCTCCGGCTCCCTCCGGAAAAATCTTATAGTAATCCGGATCGTTCACATTGGTTGGTAACTGAGGCGTTTTATCATCGGCGTTCACTGTGTGGAGACGGTACATCGGTAAACCATCTTGCTGGAGATCTATCACACGTTTAGCTGCTGCGGCGGCAACTGCCCAGCGTCTCGGATCATAAGTCTGTTGAATGTAGTGTTGTCCGTCCGTTTTTCGTGTCCAACTACCGAAATAGGTACGTGCCGCCCGCCCCCCATTGAAAAGATCACTGGCATGCATCAGTCTAAGCCTGGCCACCAACGCGAGTGCCGCACCTTTGGTAGGACGTCCGTATTCCAAAACCGAGTTGACTTTAGAAGGAAGATACAAGGCTGCCTCTTCAAACTCGGTACAGATGTATTCCATACAATCGTCGTAAAGGTCACGCGGACGGTCGTAATAGGTAATATCTTCATTGTTATTAGGCATCTCATCCCCCAGCAAAACTACCGGACCGAAATTCATCAAGAGATTGTAATAAGCGTAAGCCCGGATAAAACGGGTATAGGATATTACATTCAGACGTTCCACGGCTGTCCAGTCGGAAGCCTCATCAATACGGGCAAAAATAGTATTGCATTGACGGATAATCCTGTACCATTGTCCCCATCTGTTGAAATTACCAAGATTCGCATCGTTGAGTTCTCCGAGCACAAATGCCATTCCCTGAAACTCCCCCGAACCAAACAGGCAGAAAGCTTCGTCTGTCGCCATGGGCCCCGGTGTGTACATGCTTCCACCACCGAATATGGCTCCTTCATCCTGAAATTGTGCTGCCGCGTTCCACATAAATGCTTCAATATACCGTTTGGATGCAAATATCGAATCCAGTTTCAATT
The DNA here is from genome assembly GCF_937873925.1 of uncultured Proteiniphilum sp. Taxonomy (GTDB): domain Bacteria; phylum Bacteroidota; class Bacteroidia; order Bacteroidales; family Dysgonomonadaceae; genus Proteiniphilum. The sequence continues at coordinate 19,890 of NZ_CALNAT010000041.1, forward strand.
CATCGTCAACGTAGCCGTCAATATTCAGAAAATCGCAAGAAGATAGTCCCCATGTAGTAAACAGAGAGAGAGTTATCAACTTGATTGCAACGGCTTTTTTTATATTATATTTTTTCACGTTCATCTTTGTAATTATTATGTAATCCAATTAATTAGAAATTTACGTATAACTGAAAAGAATATATGGCCGGGATAGGATAAACACGCCCAACCTTATCGGCCTGTTCGGGGTCAAATATTTTCACTTTATCCCATACATACAGATTATTTCCTACCAGTTGTAAGTCCAATGATGAAATACCCGTCTGTTTCAGGAAATCATTTCTCAGGTTGTAGTTTATTGTCACCTCCTGAAGGCGCAAATAACGGGCATCCCCTTTCCAGAAATCCGACAATTGCGTATTATTGGAATTATTTCCATATTGCAAACGTGGTAATTGAGCGTTCGGATTTTCTGCCAGCGACAGATCCATTCCATGTGCTTCAGCATATGCTCTCGGTATCCATCGCGTGGAAGGGTCATTAAACTGAACCAATACATTCCCCATTTCCCCATTATTGAAAGGAATATACCCCGTATTATTCCGGAAATAATCCACTTTACCTGTACCCCTAAACAAAACCCCTAACGTTAGATTCTTATAACGGAACTGACCCCCGAATCCGTACATCAATTGAGGATACATCTGCTGGTAAGAAATAGGAACCTGGTCGTTCTGGTCAACTTTGCCATCGCCGTTGATATCCTTATATTTCAGGTCGCCGGGTTTCACTTCTCCCCAACTTTGTTTAGGGCTGTATTTTATATCATCCTCGTCTTTAAAGAATCCCAGACACTGATATCCCCGCCATACATTGTTAGGCAACCCCGTATAATCCTGATACGGGTATTCGTCATAAGTCTTTTCGTAGTTTAATATTTTATTTTGTGCGAAGGTATAATTCCCCCGTACCGTAAAATCCATATCATTGCCGAGAATCTGTGTATAAGCAACATTCCCGTCTGACCCCCAACTTTCCATTTTTCCGACATTACCGTAAGGCAAAGTCGTTAACCCCACATAGTCAGGAACTTGCACACGTGGCTGGAAAATTCCGTCGCGTCGGTCCTTAAAAATATCCACTGTAGCGGTCAGGCTATTGTCAAAGAAGCCGCCATCGATACCGAGATTCGCTTTTTTTGCTACTTCCCATACCAGATTATCAGCTCCAACACGGGCAATGCCAACGCTTTCAACAGAAGACATGGCTCCCCATACAGCAGCGTATCCTTGAGAAACCCGATTCAGGTAAGGAAAACGTCCCCCTCCGATACGATCATTCCCTACCGTACCATAGGATGCCCTGAATTTAATCAGGTCGATCCATTTAAAAGTATCCTGCATAAATTGATAATTTGTCGGTATCCATCCCAAGGCGAGTGAAGGGAAAAACCCGAACTGTTTACCCGGTATAAAGTTTTCCGACCCGGTATATCCGAAGTTTACATCTATCATGTAAGTATCCCGGAAACCATAGGTAAGTCGACTTGACAGCCCCATGTATCTTTTAGGGATTTGTGCCAGACTTGTACTTAAATTTGCGTTTTCATCATCTAAAAATTGGTTAGTACCCTGCTGGTCGCTGAGGTAAAAATAAACCAGCCCGCCTACCCTGTGATCTTCGTTGAATACCCGGTCGTAATTTAAAGTTGATTCAAAATGGAATTTTCTCCACTGCGCTTGAGAACTTCCATAAAAAGCCGAAGTACTCGCCGGAACCTGTTCCCGCGTTAATAATTCCCCATTTGCGTTGCGTCCGATAGCCCTATATTGAGCCGGAAAAGTAAAACGCCTTTCTGTAAAGTCTCCATTACGATTATAGGCTCCTTGCACTCTTAACTTCAATCCTTTGGTGATATTCTCCAGGTTCTGGTTTATAGCGATAGTATACAAGCTACTGTTATGATTGATTGTGGTTTTGCCTGTATAATTAATCAACACATAGGGAGACATGCCGCTATCTGTACCGGCAGCGGGAAGCTGACCATTGGAAAAACGCACAGGGAAAATCAAAGGAGTAAGATTAGCTTGTGACTCCCAGATATAATCCGTATTGATTTGTCCCGGACGATTATTAACGGAAATAAAGCCGTCCGCACCAAAGTACAATACGGTGTTTTTGGTCAGATTAATATCCAGGTTCAAACGTAAGGAGTAAGTATTGTATCCCGTATTGGATGCATAAGGATTATTTTTCTCGGCTTTGTATGCCGCAGATTCATCGGAGGCTGCAAGGCTCGCAAAATACTTCGCAACATTGCCTCCTCCGCGTGCGCTAACATAATAATTCTGTTTAAAGGATAAATTCTGTATCATTTCGTCCTGCCAATTGACATCCGGATATAAATCAGGGTCTAACCCATCCTGGATGACATTTAACTGGATATTATTATATGTAGGATCTTCACCTCGGACTTCTTTAGCCTCATTGACCAATAATGCATAATCATAAGCCCTCAGGTATTCAGGTAAGCGACGCATTTGGGAAATCGAATAGTTGACTCTTCCTGTAAGGCTCAGCCTATCCGTTTCTCCCCGCTTGGTAGTAATAAGCACCACGCCATTGGCGCCGCGTACACCATATACGGCTGTAGCCGAAGCATCTTTCAGCACGGAGAAACTTTCGATATCTGCCGGGTCAATCGAGTTAATATCTCCTTCAAGACCATCTATCAGTACCAATGCACTGCTATTTGCCCCAAAAGTTCCTATACCGCGAACCCAAAACTCTGCAAGGTTTTTGCCCGGTTCTCCACTGTTTACCATCGAAATAACTCCGGCTACACGCCCCCCCAATAAATTGGATACGGAAGGTGTAGGCACTTGAAGTTCATTTGCCGATACGGTGGATATGGATGCCAAAGCGGAAATTTTACGCTGGGTACCCATTGCTGTTACAACGACTTCCTCCATTTCATAGGCAGTACTCTCCAGCTTGATTTCCAGATCCTGTACTTCTTCTGTTACAAGATACTCTACCGTTTCATAACCTACATAGGAGAAAACCAATTTGTCACCTTTAGATGCCCTGATTGAAAAATTTCCATCCAAATCGGTTACAGTACCTCCCATTTTACCTTGTACCGTTACAGTTACACCGATTAACGGATCCATATTATCAGACACCGTACCCTTAATCGTATACACTGCTTCCTGCGCTAACAACACTGAAGTCACCGCAAAGAAAAAAATCAAGAAATAATATATTTTTTGCATATTATAAAAAATTTACCCGTTATTGTTTATTCAATAGCAATTCTGCGAATCCTTTTATTAGCATAATCAGACACATAAATAATACCTTCAGCATCTACAACAATCCCGTGAGGTTCATTAAAAAGAGCATCGTCTTTCGAGCCGTCTTTGAATCCGCGTTGTTCGGGTATCCC
>NZ_CALNAT010000042.1 GCF_937873925.1 uncultured Proteiniphilum sp.
ATGATCCGGTAAACGTTGCCACCTCCATTGCGAATACGGCAAAAGAAATTATCCAAACCTCCAAAACGGTTAAAAATACGCTTGACAACTTTAAGGAAGTCGAAAAAGTGTATAAACAGGGTAAAGAATATTACGATGCCCTGCGTAAAGTAAACAACCTGGTAAAAGACGCCCGAAAGGTACAGCAAACCATCTTGATGGTGGGTGATATCTCCGATATGTATGTGAACAACTATAAACGCATGTTGCAGGATAAAAACTTTTCCTACGAAGAACTGGTTGCCATTGCTTTCGGTTACGCCAAGCTGTTGGAAGAAAGTGTCGCGCTAATCACTGAACTGAAGTTGATCGTGAATCCTTCCACGTTATCGCTTAACGATAAAGAACGTATGGATGTTATCGACCGGATTTACCGTGAGGTTGGTGTCTACCGTTCGCTTGTTGGTTACTACACGAACAAAAATATCTCCGTATCGTACCTGCGCGCAAAAGCTGAAAATGATACCCAACGGGTGATTGACCTTTACGGAACTTCTGATCGTTACTGGTAATCTATAAAAGCAAGCACGATGGATTTTTACAATTTACACCAGATACTCCGTTCGTTGTACGATGAAATGATACCCTTGTGCAGCAACATGATCGGGGTTGCCAAGGGGATAGCCGGATTGGGTGCATTGTTCTACGTGGCCAGTCGGGTATGGCAATCGCTTGCCCGTGCGGAACAAATTGATGTTTACCCTTTATTGAGGCCTTTCGCCATCGGTTTTTGTATCCTTTTCTTTTCGTCTTTCGTACTCGGAACCTTAAACAGCATTCTTTCTCCTGTGGTAACCGGTACTAATCGTATGCTGACTTCCCAGACACTGGATATGAACACCCTGCGGACACAACGGGACCGCATTGAACGAGAAGCCATGTTACGTAATCCCGAAACTACATTCTTAGTCAGCGACGATGAGTTTGATAAAAAACTCAATGATCTGGGTTGGTCACCCAAGGATTTGATCACCATGTCATCTATGTACTACGAAAGGGGAATATATAACCTGAAGAAATCCATGCAGGACGCCCTCAAATCTTTTCTGGAAATCCTGTTTCAAGCTGCTGCACTGATTATCGATACTATCAGAACATTTTATTTGATCGTACTTGCCATTTTAGGCCCGATAGCGTTTGCCATCAGCATCTATGACGGTTTTCAGTTTACCCTGACCGGTTGGTTAAGCCGTTACATTACCGTGTACCTGTGGCTTCCCGTTTCCGATCTGTTCAGCACCATGCTTGCCAAAATACAAACCCTGATGATCGGTAAGGAGATCAAAGCATTGGAAGATCCCACCTATATACCCGACGGTTCCAATACCGTATATATCATTTTTATGTTGATCGCCATCGTCGGATATTTTGTGGTTCCCACCGTAGCCGGATGGATCATTCAGGCAGGGGGCATGGGGAATTTCAATCGCAGTTTGAACCGCGGTATAGGAAAAGGCGGATCCGTTGCAGGTGGTGCTGCCGGTGCTGTTGGTGGGAATATTACCGGGCAACTGAAAAAATAACAAACTGTAATTTATGAATATATGGAATTTAAGTCATTACGAAATATCGAAACTTCTTTTAAACAGATACGCCTGTATGCTTTTCTGTTTGTAGTTCTGTGTCTGGTCATTTGTCTTTTCGCCTTGTGGAAGTCCTACAGTTTTGCCGAACAGCAACGGCAAAAAATATACGTGTTGGACAGCGGTAAATCGCTGATGCTTGCCCTTTCACAAGATGCGGCATTGAACCGACCGGTGGAAGCCCGTGAGCATGTTCGCCGATTCCATGAACTGTTTTTCACACTTTCACCTGATAAATCAGCCATTGAAGGAAATATGGAACGTGCTTTTCATATGGCTGACATTACTGCTTTCAATTACTACAAAGACCTTTCTGAAAAAGGATATTTTAACCGGATTATTTCGGGGAATATCCAGCAACGGATTGAGATTGACAGCATCCGGTGTGATTTTGACCGTTACCCATATGTGGCACAAACGTTTGCTAAGCAATACATCATGCGGTCGAGCAACATTACCAAACGAACCTTGATCACCACCTGTAAACTGGTGAACTCCACCCGTTCGGACAACAATCCCCAGGGCTTCCTTATTGAAGATTTTCTGGTGATGGATAATAGGGATATACAAACCATAAAACGATAAAGTCATGAAAAAGATTTATACAAAATTATCCGAAAAAAGCAGGGTGTTCAATGAAAAGTTGAAGATAAAGCTTAACCGGCTCTCCCCTGCAACACAACTTAATATTGTCCTTTTGGGTATGCTTTTTTTCCTGCTGTCTTCAGCGATAATCCTTACCAAGGCTATTCTCGGCCAGGAATCATTATTGCCTGAAACCGGGCAGATACAACCGGTAGAGATAGCCTTCCCAAAGGGTGATACCGTTACACACCCAAACGACAGCACTATTTATCAACCCCATTAACAATAAAAATATGGAAAATATAGAAAACGAAATTTTACAAAACGAGTATGAAACAGACAATGATTTGCTCGAAGAAGTTAATACAGAACGAAAAACTTCAACGACTGACATTTTCAAACGGTACCGGAAATTCATCATCTTTTCTTTGCTGGGAATCATATTCCTACTGGCTTTATACCTTATCTATGCACCCTCGAAAAAGGATAAAGCCAAGCAAGAAGCCGAACAGGGGCTGAACCTGAACATACCAGGAGTAAGCGGTGCAGAAATGCCCGATAACAAGGAAACTGCCTACGAACAGGCAAATCGGGAACAGAAACAGAGCGAACGTCGAACGGTGATGGGTGCTTTATCCGATTTTACAACCGGAACCCTGCAAGCGAACGATACAGAGGAAGATCGGAGTATATCCGATGGCTTTGATAATTCTGAAACAGTAAGTCCCATTGGGCAGTCTGCAATTGCTTATAGGGATATCCAACACACGTTGGGCAATTTTTACGAAGGCCGTTCCGAAATCGATGCCCTGCAACAGCAGATCGACGACCTGCAGGCACAAATTTATGAACGGGATTCCGACAGGGAACAGCTAAATGACGTTCAACAGCAACTCGAACTGATGGAGAAATCTTACGAAATGGCGGCCAAGTACCTGCCCCAAGCTCCGGCAACACCGGCCAATCCGTTCGAGACTGCTGTAGAGCGACCGATGGACGGAACACCCGTGAATGCCCATGCCCAGGCGGAAGCCAAAGA
>NZ_CALNAT010000043.1 GCF_937873925.1 uncultured Proteiniphilum sp.
CAAGTCGATGCTCTCCGTGGGGTACAAAATACCCCAAAAAGGAATTCTGATCTCTTCAGGAGAGATGAAGTCGAAGGTGGATCTGCTGGAAGCATGCAAGCTGCTGGGAGAGAAAGGGTATGACCTCTATGCCAGTCATGGCACACAGACATTTCTGGAGGAGAACGGAATTAAGGCGACCGATGTGAACTGGCCGGACGAAGACGGGGAGAACAACATCAGGCAGATGATTGTCGACAAGCGATTCGACCTGATCATCAATATTCCCAAGAATGTAACGAAACGGGAACTTACCAACGGGTATATCATCCGCCGGGGCGCGGTCGATTTTAACATCCCGCTGATCACCAATGCCCGTCTTGCCAGCGCTTTCATCACGGCTTTCTGCAATATGGACCTTGTAGATCTCGAGATCAGGAGTTGGAATGAATATTGATCACGTACCTTGCCGATGAAGTATTGAAATAAGATCGGTATATTTTTAAAGAAAAAGAGGGCGTTTTAAAGTTGCCGTGACCCCCAAAAGTTTTTTGTCTGACTTTTGGGGGTCCGTTCAGTTATACTGAAACGGCCTCTTTCGATTAAACGGATGTTCTTTTGTCCTATTAATTTAATCCAATGCATGGTTTGCATGCCAGGTGTAAATTACGGCTGATATTTGAACCGTCGGATGCTCCGTTTGGGCGTTTTCTCAAATTCCTCCTCCTGAAGCCGGAAAGAGCCGATCTTGCTGTAGGAAGGCAACTGGGCATTCACCTCTGCAATCACTTGCTGGAAAGTGGTATTCAACTCCTGGTCGGCCAATCCTTCTTCCTGCAAGGCTTCTTTGTCGGGCACGATCAGGGCGACGATTTTTTCATTTTCCCCGATGGCCAGGGACTCGCTCACGAAAGGGGAACTGTTGATCTTCTCTTCGATCTCCTCAGGATAGATATTCTGTCCGGAAGATCCCAGTATCATGTTCTTGTTTCTTCCCCTGATAAAGATGAAATTGTCACTGTCCATTGTTCCCAGGTCGCCGGTCTTCAGCCAGCCATCCTCCGTGAATGTCTGGTTTGTGGCCTCTTCGTTTTTGTAATATCCCAGCATCATGTTGCTGCCCCGGGTCAGGATCTCACCCACGGTAGTTTCCGGATCTTCCGAATCGATCTTCACCTCCATCCTGTCCACCACCTTTCCGCAGGAACGTTCTTTGTATTTAGTCCAGTATGCGTAGGAGATCAGCGGGCCACATTCGGTCATACCATAACCTACCGTATAAGGGAATCTGATCTTACGCAGGAACTTCTCCACATCCGGATTGAGCGCTGCACCGCCGATCACCACTTCCACCAACTCCCCACCGAAGAACTCGATCATCGATCGGCGTACCTTATTATATACAATCCTGTTCAGCAAGGGTATTGTTATAAGAGCCTTTGCCGCTCCCTGCTTCAGTTTGGGGAATACGCTCCGGTTGACGATCTTTTCCACGATGAGGGGAACGGCCAGCACCAGTTTGGGTTTTACCTTGACGAACATTTCAAGCAACACTTTCGGCGAAGGGGTTTTTCCCAGAAAATGGATATGGCAACCCATGGAGATGGAGTTGAGTACCTCGAAGGCGAGGCCGTAGGCATGCGCCATAGGCAACATACAGACGATGTTGTCGCCCGGCTGGATAAACCATAGGTTGTCGTTGGCAAATTTGGTGTTCGACCACAGGCTCCTGTAAGGCAGCATTACCCCCTTGGGGCTGCTGGTAGTCCCCGACGTGTAGTTGATCACAGCCAGTTCTTCCGGTTTGTCTGTGCGGAAAACAATATCATTTACGAAAAATCCCTTTCCATACTTTTTTCCGAAGTAGGCCGGTGCGTCTGCGTCGAACTGTTTCAACCCGTCGGAGACCGATTTCAACAGTGAAAAATTGTCCAGTGAAAAAACGGTTTCCACTTTCGGTATGCTCTTCTCTTCGATTTCATCCCAGATATTTTCGTCCACAAAAAACATTTTTGAATCGGAATGATCCACGATAAATTGTACGCTGGTCTTATCGAATTCATGCAGGATACTTACTGCCACAGCGCCGTAGGAGAGAATGCCAAAAAAGGAGATAGCCCATCGCGCAGAGTTTTTACCGCACACCGAGATCTTGTCTCCCCGTTGAATGCCGGCAGTTTTAAAATAGTCGTGCAGCCGGTCTATTTCACGGGCAAAATCTTTATAATAGAAAGTCTTACCCTGGAAGTCGGTCATGGCCGGCATTTCCCAATGAATGCGTATACTTTGCTCAATCAGGCCTAAAAAGGTGTTTTGATTCATTCTTTAGCAATTTAATTTCCAGAATCATATACTTTTAAAAAACAATCTTTTAAACGATTTGTTTGTTTACATTTGCTACAAATATCGTGATTTTTTCTTTTCTTAGAAATAAAATATTTAAATTTACTCAATAACTGTCATAAAATTTCATTTTCAAAAATATTTGTTCTACTTTTACCGATGCATTTTACATCATTATGTAAGTGAGGAAGGATTTATTAGTCAAATAAGAAATGCAATCGATTCGATATAGCAAATTACAACGGTACGCACTGTTCACTTTACGTGTTTTAATAGGATGGTATTTTTTATATGAGGGGTTGGCAAAGGTATTTACCCCGAACTGGTCGGCCTACGGCTACCTGATCGATTCAAAGGGTATTTTCGCGTCGCTTTTTGGGCAGCTTGCCGAAAATCCGGTATTACTCGAGGCAACCAATTTTATCAATATATGGGGATTGACGATCGTCGGCCTGTTGTTGATCTTGGGGCTTTTTACAAATATTGGCTATATAGGGGCCATGATATTTTTGTTGCTCTATTACCTCTCACACCCTCCCTTATTGTTCGCGGAATACATTCTGCCCACTGAAGGATCTTATCTGTGGGTGGATAAGAATCTGATTCTACTGGCGACAGTGGTGGTATTAATGCTGTTTCCCGCCTCCAGGGCTATCGGTTTTGACAGCTTAATATTTCGGAAGAACAGATAGACTTTTATTTCTATGGAAGAAGAAGAAAAAAAAGAGATAAATAATCCGGAAGAAGATAAAAACTCATCAGCGAAAGAGGTTTCCCAGGGTCGTCGCGACGCGCTCAAGGCAATAGCTACCGTCCCGGTATTGGGTGCCATGGCTTATGGGGTCTACAGAAAGAAAAAAGCAGAGACCAGTAACCGCAATGCAGCGGAAATGTTCCGTTTCGGGAGCAGCTCTCCCGCTTACTCGCAGACCTCTTCCGATGCGAAAGTTATTCGCGTGGGGATTATCGGTTTTGGTATCAGGGGTACCCAGTTGATGCAGGGACTGGGTTTTGCCATTCCGGAGTATGTGGAAGGTCTGATCGGGCAATCGAGAATAAATTCATCGAATACCCGTTATCAGGAGTTTAAAGAGCAGGAAGACCTGCGGGTGGTGATTACAGCTGTTTGCGATATTTTTGATACTTATGGGAATGATGCGGTAAAGGCCGGTGCGAATATCCACCGGGAAGGAGTGGGCGGATCATTGGGTCCTGATCCCCGGCGTTATCTCCACTATAAGGAGTTATTGGCTGCACCCGACGTAGATGCCGTGGTGATCGCATCCCCCGATCACTGGCATGGTACCATGGCCATGGATGCCATCAGGGCCGGCAAGCATGTCTATCTGGAAAAGCCGATGACGTGGACGGTCCCTGAAACCTATGAACTCCGTTCATTGGCGAAAGCCAATCCTCATATAGTGTTCCAGTTGGGACACCAGAACAGGCAGATCGAAGCCTATGAGAAGGCGCGGCAGATTTTTGAAAAAGGACTGTTAGGCAAGGTCTCCCTGATAGAGACCGGAACCAACCGCAATGATCCTAACGGTGCATGGGTCTACTCCATCCATAAGGATGCCAATCCGAAAACCATCGATTGGCCACAGTTCGAAGGGGATCCGGACCGGATAAAAGAATATATGGATTACATGACTTCGGCGGGGTTGCTGAAGTACGTGGGACCCGAATCCCGCGATAAGTTCAGTCTGGAAAGATTTTTCCGCTGGCGCTGTTGGTGGGATTACAGTACCGGTCTGAGCGGCGATTTGCTGACGCATGAATACGATGCGATGAATCAGATCCTTCATCTGGGTATTCCCTCGTCGGCCAGTTCTTCGGGAGGAGTTTATTTTTTTAAGGATGGACGGACCGTACCCGATGTACTGCAAACAGTATTTGAGTTCAAAGAGAAAGAGTTTACCATGCTGTATTCCGCTACGTTGGCCAACCAGTTCAGCCGAAGCCGGAAAATCATGGGACACGATGCGACCATGGAGGTGGGCAACACGCTTACGGTAACCGTAGATCCGCAATCCGAACAGTATCGGAAACAGATCGACCAGGGTATTGTGAAACCGGGTGAACCGTTCTATACCTATCTGCCGGGGCAGAGCGTAGATGCCGTTTCTACCGCTACCGAGAGATATTTTGCCGAACGGGGCCTTCTCTACTCATTCATCAGCGGAAAGCGTTATAACACTACTTTCCTGCATCTGAAAGAGTGGCTCGATTGCATCAGGAACGGGAAACAACCTTCCTGCGGTATCGATCAGGGATTCGAGGAGGCCATCACGGCTCATATGGGAACACGGGCATACCTGGAAGGAAAAACAATGTATTGGGATAAGGAGAAAGAAGAAATAACCAGAGAATAAATATCAAAAACGTAAAGTTTAATCCAAAAAAAAAGTACTTATGTCATCAAAAATTTCAAGGAGAAAATTTTTAGAAACCGGTGCGATAGCTGCCGCCGGCCTAACAGTTGTACCTTCTTCGGTACTGGGAAAGAGTATGGGTTACAAGGCTCCAAGCGACAAACTTAATATTGTCGGCGTGGGAGTAGGAGGGATGGGTAATGCTAACCTGAGCAACCTCCAGAGTGAGAATATCGTGGGACTTTGCGATGTGGACTGGAAATACAGCAAGCACGTATTCGACAAATATCCCAATGCAAAGAGGTATTACGACTACAGAAAAATGTACGATGAGTTGGGTAAGACCATCGATGGTGTGGTAGTAGCTACTGCCGATCATACACACGCGATCATTGCCGCCGACGCTATGACGATGGGTAAACATGTGTATGTGCAGAAACCGCTTACTCACAGCGTGTACGAATCGCGTCTGTTGACAAAACTCGCCGCCAAACACAAATTGGCTACCAGCATGGGGAACCAGGGTTCTTCGGGCGCTGGTGTACGGCAGGTGATCGACTGGATCAGGGACGGACAGATCGGTGAAGTAACCAGAGTGGAAGCTTTCACTGACAGGCCTATCTGGCCGCAAGGTCTGATGACCCCTAAAGAAGCTGATAAAGTTCCTTCCACACTGAATTGGGATCTCTTCATCGGGCCGGCCAAAAAACGTCCGTTCAATGAGATTTACCATCCCTGGAACTGGCGCGGATGGTGGGATTTCGGTACCGGAGCCCTGGGTGATATGGCTTGTCATATCCTTCACCCGGTATTCAAAGGGTTGAGCCTGGGATATCCCACAAAAGTACAGGGATCGTCCACCATGTTGCTTACCGATTGTGCTCCCAATGCACAGATGGTGAAATATGTGTTCCCGCAACGCGACAATTTACCCAAAGTTGGTATGCCGGAAGTAGAGGTGACCTGGTACGACGGAGGTTTACTGCCTATGCGCCCCGAAGGTGTTCCGGCAGGTAAGAACCTGAATGATTCCGGCGGCGGAGTGATCTTCTACGGAACCAAGGATACTCTCATCTGCGGATGCTACGGTGTGAATCCGTGGTTGGTATCCGGACGCACTCCTAACTCTCCGAAAACTCAGCGTGAAGTGACCCTCTCACACGAAATGGATTGGGTACGCGCCTGTAAGGAATCCCCCGCAAACCGTGTTGAAACAGCTTCTCCTTTCTCGGAAGCAGGTCCTTTCAACGAAATGGTGGTAATGGGCGTACTGGCTGTAAGACTGCAATCACTGAATCAGGAACTGCATTGGGATGGTGAAAAGATGCAATTCACTAATATCCCTGCCGATGCAACTATCAGAACCATTATAGAAGACGGATTCAAGATCACCGACGGACACCCCACTTTCAACAAGACCTGGACGGAACCGGTGAATGCTATTGAGTATGCAAATGAAATGATCAGGCATACCTATCAGAACGGATGGAAATTGCCGGCTATGCCCTGATTGAATAGTTTTTTGAGGGAACAGCGACGGATCCGTCCGCGTTGTCCCCTTGTTTCAATAGAAGTTAATTATCAGTTTAATTAAAGGAAAAATAGTTATGAAGAAAATTACTTACCTATTTAGTTTATTAGTAATGTCAGGAATGATTTTTATGTCGTGTGGCAACACCGGCAAACAGTCGAATGCTAGTGATGCGACAGATTCGGCAGAAGTAGTTGCAGATGAAGGTTGGATCACTCTTTTCAATGGAGAAGACTTCACCGGATGGCGTGGTTATAACCGTACCGATATGCCTGGTGCATGGACCATCGAAGATGGGGCTATCAAAATCAGCGGATCGGGCATGGGTGAAGCCGGTGCGAAAGACGGTGGCGACATCATCTATGATCAGAAATTCAAAAACTTCGAACTCACTTTCGAATGGAAAGTATCCGAAGGCGGTAACAGCGGTATTTTCTATCTGGCTCAGGAAGTAGAGGGTAAACCTATCTACGAGTCGTCTCCCGAGTACCAGATCCTGGATAACGAGAGGCATCCCGATGCAAAATTAGGTAAAGACGGGAACCGTCAATCAGCGTCTCTTTATGACCTGGTACCTGCCGTACCTCAGAACTCTAAACCGGCCGGAGAATGGAATACCGGAGGAATCATGGTGTACAAGGGAACCGTTGTTCACTCTCAGAATGGAGAGAACGTGGTAGAGTACCACTTGTGGACCGACAACTGGAAAGAGATGGTAGCCAACAGCAAATTCAAGGACTGGCCTAACTTCCTCAATACAGGCGGTGAAAACCAGGAAGGCTATATCGGATTGCAGGACCATGGCGACGATGTTTGGTTCAGAAACATCAAAATTAAGGTGTTAGATTAATTTATCAAACAACTGAAAAGAATATTCCCGCCGGAAGGCGGGAATATTCTTTCCTTTAAACAAACAATACAATGAAGAAACGTTCACTTTTATCAATGGCCATACTTCTGGGCGGACTATTTATTTTGCCGGCCTGCAACCAGAAAAAGGATATCTATCTCCAGCTTTACTCGGTACGCGACGATATCAAAGCCGACTATGCCGGCACCATCGCTAAAGTTGCAGAAATGGGGTATACCGGAGTGGAAGCTGCCGGTTATGGCGACGGACAGTTCTATGGAATGTCACCGGCCGATTTCAAAAAGTCGATCGAAGATGCCGGAATGAAAGTACTTTCGTCCCATACCTCGAGGCCATTGGCCGACAGTCTGGCCGGGACCAACTGGGATGAGGTTTGGGCATGGTGGGATACCGCTATCCAGGCGCATAAGGAAGCCGGCATGAAATATATTGTCGCTCCCTGGATGCCGACACCCGCAACATTGGCCGATCTGCAGGTCTATTGCGATTATTACAACCAGATCGGTGAAAAATGCAATGCTGCCGGCCTCCGTTTCGGATACCACAACCACAATTTTGAATTCAAAGAAATAGAAGGTCAGTTGATGTATGATTATATGCTCGCCAACACCGATCCTTCCAAGGTATTCTTCCAGATGGACGTCTATTGGGTAGGCGAAGGCGGTAAGAATCCTGTGGATTATTTCAACAATTACCCGGGCCGTTTCGAGTTGCTTCATATCAAAGATGAACTTGAACTGGGTAAAAGCGGTAAGGTCGATTTTGAGAGCATCTATAACAATGCTGAGACCGCGGGTACCAAATACATGATCGTAGAAGTGGAAAGATATACCGGAACTCCTTTTGAAGGTGTGAAGGAGAGCTACGACTTTTTGAATAATGCTCCTTATGTGAAAGCAAGCTATTCAAAATAATCCCATACCTATTTACGCGAATCATAAGCGTGGACATACACAAAAAAGCCCGGACAGATAGCTGCTCCGGGTTTTTTTAGTGCCACATTTCTATTACCTATCTGAATACGTTTCGTTCACTTTGTGGATAAGACGATATTTCTTTGCTCCATCGTTATAATAACCCGATATACCACTAACACGGTTTATAAAAATTACATTATCCCTCATCATATTGCCTCACTCTTAGTTAAATAAACTTAAATAAAAATTTCTTTTGTTTGTAAAAAAAAAGTTATGTAATATATTTGCTCACATCACAGAGGTGCCAGATTTTCCCATATAGTATCGTTCAGTATTTATATTAATATATTGAGAAACCGTTATTTTTTGTATTACAAAATTAAACCATCATGAAAACGATTCTTTTCCTGCCCTCTTAATACTGTTGCCCTGTTACCAAAAGGCGACTAACTGGTATGTGTTTATGGTGCAGCAGGTGTTCCCGCCTCCCGGGCCGTCCTTGCTGGGAAGTGTTTCCTGTAGAACCCGTTATGAATCCTAATCTGTATGGACAGGGAAGTTAATTATAGGCCATATAGTGCAAATTCTTTATTTTATTTTATCATGAAAAAAACTTACTCATTTCAATTCTATCCGTATTATTATCGGCGGCCGTCTGTTATGGCCAGGAAAAAAGTATAGTGCCGGTATCCCCCGAGGCTGCGGCACTGACCAAGATGGTGAACTACCCGGTGAACCTGTACACCGAAGTCCCCGACATCAGCATCCCGCTATATGAAATCAAGGTGGGGGAGCTGACCCTTCCCATCACCCTGCAATACCATGCCGGGGGCTTCAAGGTGAACGAGAGATCCACCCGTGTGAGGATGGGCTGGAACTTGAGCTGCGATCTGCAGGTGACAAGGGAAATCAACGGGATGGATGATTTTGGTCCGGGTGGGTATATGAACAATAATAAGATGACATCAGCCCCTTATCCCTTTTACCTTCCGACAGATCCGTACGCCCCATATGACCCTTTCCCAAGTCTGAACAACTTGGAAGTAGCCAGCGAGGAGAGGGACGGGCTGCCGGACAAGTTTTACTACAAACTACTTGACAAGTCGGGATCATTCTTTATTTTAAAGAATGCCTCCGGAACGGGTTACTCCTTCGTGCCGGTACCCTATGACAACATCAAAATCGAGTTCCAGAATACGAACTTTATCATTACCGACTCCGACGGTACAAAATACTATTTCGGTGAAGGAGGAGTAGACGGGCCGAGTAAGGAATCTGCCGGTTCATTAGGAAGTAAGAATATAACCGGCTGAAAATGTGTAAGAATAGAGAGTAGCGCCGGCCGGACAGAATTTACTTTTACCTATGGGCGTACGACAGAAAAACATTACACGAGAAGGGATTTTATCGAGTATTACAGTGCTTACTATTATAACCAAAGTTGTTATTTACGTTCCGATCAAGAACCCCTTTGCAGTACAACCAGTTTTAGTAATTATGCCTTCCCTTTTCACTGTATCTCGAACCCCAAATACATAGAATGCCGGGCAAAATGGGGTATTCCCAAGCTACATGTACCCTATTATGTAGCTACTATTTCACAAAATCGTTTTGTCACACCTAAAAAATGAAAAAATGAAAATTAAAATCAGCATAATAGTTGGCTTCATACTTTCTATTACGGTTTGTTATGGTCAGTCCTCCAATCAGTTGAATGATTTGCTTAATGAAAGTATTGAGAAGCACATTTTAAAAGAACATTTAGACCAAGCCGTTTTCTTAAAAGAAAATGTTCCTTCAGATTTTCAATTTGCAAAAACAATCGTAGATAACTACGAAGTTACTTTTTTTGATAGGAATAAGTACCGTAAATCTGAATTGAAGCAAGGAATAAAATCTTTTAGGTTGCTTCCTATTGTTCTAAGGGATAATACGTTGTCGATTACGATAGCAAGAGTATTCGTTTCCCAAAAGAGTAATAATATTACCTAAGTAGCAGTGATTATTCTACTTACGAATACCGGTACTCTTGTGAGAAAAGGCAATGGGGATTATTAGGCATTAAAGAAAAAGGAATATAAAACAAAAAATCCTAGGCTTAACAACTCGGGATTTTTCTTATTGTGCCGTGTGTGATTACTAACTTGGTGGTGCAAGTCCACTACGGGGAAGGTCGCGACCAACCGTTATCCAATGGCAAGGGTGTCCACTGCGAGGGGAATCTGAAGGAAGCGTAGTCTTACCACAGAAGGTTTCACGGACATATAGAAACGGAGTATAAAATACGGACAATGGCATTCGAGATAATTAACTGATATACAGGTGAATTGGCAACCAACTCACCAAGGTCACGGATGCGGCCGCCCCTTCCATCACCTACCCGGATGCATTCCATTTTGTGGACAGGGCGAACGTTGCCAACGAGTACACGTATGACACGAACGGCAATTTGACGAAAGATTTAAACAAGAATATTACCCTGATAACGTATAATGAATTAAATTTGCCGAAGGTCATCACTTATGCAAACGGTAATACCATCACGTATGTTTACGACGGTTCGGGCAGTAAGCTAAGCGTAGTTTATTACATCAATTCGGACGGTATTACCACGAAGATGGATTATGTAGGTAACAAGGTTTACAGGAACGGAGTCATCGGCATGATCCTGACGGAGGAGGGATATGCCACCCTCTCGGGTACAACGCCCACGTACTATTACTACCTGAAGGACCACCAGGGCAACAACCGTGTGGTGATCAACCAGGGAGGTACGATACAGCAGTTAAACCACTATTACGCGTTCGGCGGGTTATTCGGAGAAGGAGTCCAAACCTCGAACCAGCCTTACAAGTACAACGGCAAGGAACTGGACCGTTTCCAGGGACTGGACATGTATGATTACGGTGCACGTCATTACGATGCTGCATTGGGAAGATGGTTTACCGTTGATCCGCTGGCGGAGAAATATTACCCCTTCAAGATACAATTTTTTTTCCATTAAGTACGGATTTTCTCAATAGTCATTTGGAGAAAACCTCAATAAGCTTGGAACTTTTTCTGAATTTTAAATCCTTAGAAATTGATGCTATATTTTTTAGAGAAAAAGAAAGGCTGTTTTTATTAAAAAGGGATAAAATTTCATTAATTCGATCAGTAGATCCAAGGAATAATCTTTCTGAAAGTGTGAACTTTGTCAATTATCGAAAGATTGATCCGTATTGGTTTTATCTAAAGGGTGAATGACAATGAGTAATGGATTAAATTGCCAGATGTGGTAACCTTTTCGCATGTGAACACTATCAGTTACGGTTACCACAGGGCAGGCAGTAAGCTAAGCGTGGCTTACAAATCGGGCACAACGACGGCCAAGACAGATTATGTAAGCAACAAGGTGTACAAGAACGGCACGTTGAGCATGGTCCTGACGGAAGAGGGTTATGCGACGGTATCGGGAACGCCCGCGTACTATTACTACCTGAAGGATCACCAGGGTAACAACCGTGTGGTGATCAACCAAAGCGGAGGGATACAGCAGGTGAACCATATGATGCTGTTCTTGGCAGATGGTTTACAATGGATCCGATGGAGGAGAAGTATTACTCGATAAGCCCATATGTCTATGTTGCCAATAATCCAATAAAATACGTTTCACGGAAATTTAGGGTAAACTTTAATTCCCGGAAATGTTTCTGCTTCAGGAAAAAGTTCTGAAAATATAATGTCCAAGTGATAATTAATGGAAGAGGTTCTCTTAATCATAGAACAGTAGGTATTGCCCATGAATTTGGTTATGTTGTTTTATTCTTAAGAGGATTATCTTACGGACACGGGCAACCGGGAGTAAATGATTTTGTTTATGGTCGAGCAACTATAATGTCAAAAAGATTAGGTTATGATTTTTAAATATTCAATATTTGTTTCTATTTTATTAATGCAAAGTTTATCATTCTTTTGCCAGAATAATAGTGGTAGTAGAAGTAAAGAGATTATATATTATGATGTGGACAGTATTCCTGTATTCGGAATATACAATTTGGATAATGCAAATAATATAAATTACTATATTCAAACAAAAGCAAGTCCCAATATCGAATTTGAAGGAGGATATGATTCTTTATTATCTTTTTGTGATAGCCTGTATTTTAACAGAGAGGATTATAATCATGATGAACTTAATGCCCGAGCTCTATATTCAATTCTTTTTGATAAAAATCTCAAAATTAAGGAAATTCGAATAATTAAAAGATTTGCTTATGATAATCAGAAATACAATTATGATGATTTGATAAGAAAAATTTTATTTTTTACTGAAGATAAATGGCTTAAAAAGGAAGATAATTGTAATTGGTATTTCTATTTAGGTTTTTTTAATTTAAGATGAAGTTTACAAAAACGGCACGTTGAGTATGATCCTTACAGAGGAGGAATATGCAACAGTATCGGGAATCCCGGTGTACTATACTCTACCTGAGGGACCACCAGGGTAACAACCGTGTAGTGATCAACCAGGGTGGGCGGTTCAGCAAGTGAACCACTACTACCCGTTCGGGGGGCTGTCCGGTGAAGGAGTCCAAGCCTCGAACCAGTCATACAGGTACAGCGGTAAGGAACTGGATCGCCAATTTGGACTGGATATATATGATCACGGTGCACGGCCTTATGATACCGCTTTGAACGGTGATTTACGGTGGAATTTTATTGGACAGAGAAATATTACTCCATATCCCCTTATGTCTATGAGACCAATAACCCATTGAGGTTTATTGAAGGTTAATAAAGCTTCAGTCTTTGCTCCGGTTAGAGAATAATATTTATCTTTGCTCCTATAACACCGACGTGTATCTGAATCATCAAAATCAATCAACGTGAAAACAAATATTATCCTATTATTGACCGTGGTCGCGGCCGGGCTTCTCAGTTCCTGTTACTCCTCTCTGCCCATTTCACGGGAAGCACCTCAAAATAATGAGACCTACGAAGTGGATTATCTTTTTGAGCATGACGGCTGCAAAGTCTATCGTTTCTATGACAGGGATAATTGGGTCTATTTCACCAATTGCCGGGGGGATGTGACCAGTATAAAAAACGATTCTACGGCCGGGAGGGTTACAAACTCAATACGGATCACCTATGATGACTATAACGAAATGCAGAAAAACAGATAGAAAGAATGTCTCTAATCAAATTTTCTTTGCTTAAACCATTGGTCAATAATCGAGCAATTGAATGTCAGCATGAAATAGGATTCTTTTATATAATTAGCCGGTGCTGATAAAGAATTTCCATATTCTACCGACAAATTAAATAAACTCCCGCTGAAAGGGAAGCTATATCCTGCCGAAACAGAATAATTATAGGCATTTCCTCCTCCTGCCTGGATATAAGGTTTACAGAAAGATGCTCCAACCTGCATTTGCCGTTGATCCCTATATCTGTAAAATCTATTACTTCCCAGTGTATAACCCAAACCGGCATTAATCCGATAGGAATCTGAAATTTTAATGCTACTGATACCGGGATCGATTCCCTCCCATTTTTGATACTGGAAGTCCATACCCCAGATGATTTTTTTTCTGATATGGGAGAATCCTGCTCCGAACGTTTCCGGAATAAACTGATCCGTAGACCTGTCTTTTTCTTCCTGGATCAGGTTGTATCCGTTATCGTATATGGTTGTTTTATTATCCATCGATATATTTTGTTTATAACCATAGGTCGCTCCTAATGTCAGACCGTTTGTATGATACTGGATCCCAAATGTATTATAGAAACGGGAGACCCGGGACTCTTTTTCGAAAAGATACTCCGATTGGTTTTCTGTTTGCTTTAATGTTCCGCTGATATATTTTGTATTGATACCTACGGAAAAGTTGTCCGTTACTTTAAACCCATTCGACAGATATAATTCGTACAATCCTCCGCTTCCTTCAAG
The DNA here is from genome assembly GCF_937873925.1 of uncultured Proteiniphilum sp. Lineage (GTDB taxonomy): Bacteria > Bacteroidota > Bacteroidia > Bacteroidales > Dysgonomonadaceae > Proteiniphilum. The sequence goes on from NZ_CALNAT010000043.1 coordinate 13,952, forward strand.
GTATACTGATTTTGTCTCGGTGGACCCCTCGATAGGCTCCTCACTGTATATCTGATAACCCACATCGCTGAATGGTCTTGTTCCTAAGGAGATCCCCCATCCGGGAGCAAGCCTGAACCCCATTGATATTTTTTTCATATTTCCATTGAAAGTGTCATCTGTTTTTCCATTCCTTGTAAAATAGGACAGTTTCCCTGCTGCTGAAAGATCAAATATGAATTTTAAGCTATCCAGGCCGCTAATTCCCGCAGGATTTACTATATTCAGGTAATCAAAATCCCTCACTCCAATGCCGAGATTGGACATTCCCGCAGTCCTTCCGTAGTCTCTGTTTTCAATTTCGCCCAACCCGAGCATGGAATAGGGGGAGTAGGTCGCTTGTGCTTGCAGGTTCAAAATAAAACATATCGAAAATGGAATTATTATAAGAGATCGTTTTTTAATCATTATCATAAACTATGGCGTATATAATTAATTTAATCCTGTTTTCTTCATTCGAAAATGATGAATCCCCCAATACTAAACTTTTTAATGTATTGTCCTTTTCCGTATCGTCGAGAGATAATTGTAAGGATGATTTATACATTCCTATCATGCCTAACTCATATTGCAGATAAGTGGTTATATCAAATGCGTAGTATGTGTTTTTGCTATAAATCTTATCCTCGACTAAGGTTCCGGACTGTACAGCTGTTGTACTCGGATCTACATATATATCCATTGACTTCCCGTTTTCATCCAGATAATTCAATGAAAGATTCACGGGCAGGGGAGTAAAATCGTTATATGTTCCTGATACGGGATAAACATAGAGGATTGCCGAAGAAATGATAACATGTTTTCCCCGTTTTAGTATTTCGTTCAGATCCGGAAAACTCAGTTTGGTATATAAACCTGTCAATCCCTGTAAATAAACTTTATTATCAGTCTCCGCCGAAGGGAGGGGATTGTTATAGCCCAGCGAATGCAATAATGTGTTGCTTCTGTCTGCCTCTATTTGGGAAAAGGCCGTACTGGTGTTTACGGTCATGTCTATTTTGTTTTCTTCGGTAGTGACAGCTCCTATGGTTGTGTAATGAAGCCTGATAACCGGATATTCTTCATCCAGCAGGAAACTGTTGACGGCGGCATTGTCGCTTGTTCCCGGAGAAAGCTTTATTCCTTTAAAATAAGTCCGGAAATTGTCATATGTTTCCAATAAATCGGATTGGGTTTGCATAAGGTTGACCAACTCTAATCCGAATTCATCGGGCAGCCTCAATTCCAATATGCTGTCGTTTTCAGAATATTCTGTCGGCCTGTTGAACTGATAGGTTACCCATGGATCTGCCCCGGCAGGAACGGATGAAGTGGTATATAACTGGTTCTTCTCATCTAATTCTATGATTTGATTTAGTTTGTATATATTCATTGTTTGAATTCGAGTCGTATCCCCATAGCTAAAGTTATCATATCGCAGAATCAGGGAAATGGAATCGAATTTAACTATGACGTTGGCATCGGAACCAAATTCCGACCGGCTATAACTCGGCGGATTAAAGTCGAAATAAGAATGAGCTGTTATGATTCCAAAATCAGATGAATTGTATTTGCCCTCGAAGATCCTGGACAATCCTGTTGTTACGGATGAATCACTGTGATGAGTCTCCAATTCCACAGTACAGTCTTCTATTAATATATTTCTTCCACTTACCCGGGCTAAATTATCCCCTACGGAAAAGTTATCATTAATACATGACACGAAGAAAATCGTCGATAATAAAAAGCAAAACACAAACTTCATAAATATGTCTTTAGTTAGCCCCACAAAGAAGTACCAAAGAAATACCAAAGAAACAGGATAGGAAAATATAATCGATGAACTGAATTATTCCCTCTTTGAGTTATTCTTTATATTCCATAACGTCCGTTTTTACGGATAAGGGCCTGCCGGCGATCAGTGAGCGATGGTTTTTAACCATTCATCGTCATCCGTGATACATTCGTCGATATTTTTTTTCCCAAAATAAGAGCTTGTATATCTTTGCAGCTACCTGAATTAAAACGGTAAAATATTAAAGTATAAATAAATCCATATTGTTATGAATAATCGAGTCAAATTACTGGCACTTTCTTTTTTCTTATTAAGCTTCTTCTCTTGTTCTGATGATGATGACAGCGATCTGGTTGGTAACTGGATCAGACGTTCGGACTTCGGAGGACCGGTCAGGGGAGATGCATCCTGTATTGTAGTGGGCAGAAAAGCTTACGTAATCGGGGGATACAACGGGAGACAAAGATTGAATGATATCTGGGAGTATAATATTGATCAGGGTTATTGGACGCAAAAAGCCAATTTTCCGGGAACAGCCAGAAATTCTGCATTTGCCTTTGCCTCGGAAGATAAAGGATATTTTGGGACCGGATATGATGGGGTAAATTATTATAACGATTTCTGGGAGTTTGATCCAAATAGTAATCAATGGACCCAAAAGGCTGATTTTCCAGGGGTTGCCCGTAATGGTGCTGTGGCATTTTATTTGAACGGAATTGGGTATGCCGGTACAGGTTATAGCGCCAATTATTATATGGATTTTTATAAATATGATCCCGAGAGAGATGTGTGGGAAACCGGAGTGAGTATACAAGGGACCAAACGGGCTTTTGCCACCTGCTTCATTATAAATAATAAAGCGTATGTTGTCGGCGGTCTGAATAATGCTGCTTATCCTACCGATTTCTGGATGTTCGACCCCGAGACCGAAACATGGGAACAAAAGGCTCAAATAGGCGATAAGACCGATAATGACTTTGATGACGATTACACGACAATTGCTCGTCTGAATACTGTTTCTTTTGTTATTAACGGATTGGGTTATTTAGCGACCGGTGAGTCCGGAGGGCTTAATAGCTATACTTGGGAGTACAATCCGGTTTCCGACAGGTGGACGGAAAGAACTTCATTTGAAGGATCGGCACGGACTGCCGCCGTTGGTTTTTCGATTGATAACAGGGGGTTTGTTTTAACAGGCCGGGGATCTACCACAAATACTTCCCTTTATTTTGATGATATGTGGGAATTTAAACCCAGGGATGAATATAATGAATACGACTAAAAGAATATTAGTATTCGCGTTATCTGCCATTAGCATTGTTTTGTTGATATATTTTTTATCCCCTCTTTCAAATCAAACCGGTAATACTGATATTTATAGCATAAGAACATTCCAATCAGGTGAAGGATGGGGGTATCAAATAAATAAAAAAGAGGAGATGATCATATTACAACCCTACATGCCGTGTATCACCGGGGAAAAACCTTTCCCCGATGAAAAGTCAGCACTGGCAGTCGGTAAACTTGTTTTATTAAAGATAAAAAGTAATGGAGATCCGTCGATTACGATGGAGGAACTTAATAAAACAATCCATATATCTGATTACTGAAATTCTGTGACCACTTATTTGAATTTTAAACGAGCCTGTGGATGCATAAAAAAAAATTAATAAATATATTATTCCACCTTCTTATCTGGACGGTTATTCTGGTCATAATAACGCTAATGCCTCTACGTCCGGACCATACGGTTTCTTTAACAAGAAACCTTCCTTTTATAATTACCTATCTGTATTTAGTTTGTTTTTTTTACATAAATGCCAATTATTTAATTGTTAAATTAATCCTCAACAAGAAATATCTGCTTTATATTTTGGGAACAGGGATGATTCTGTTGTTATACATCTATTTCCATCATTATATTTTCTCTTTATTTTTTCAATTAGATTTTTCCCAGACCGCTGAAATGCCGTTAAGGAGAGGTCCTTCTTTTGAAGGTTCTCCCTTTGGCGGTCCTCCTCATTTTGGCGGTCCCCACTTTATGCGAGAAAATAGAATGGTAATTCCTTTCAGGCGAATTATACTGCCTTTGACTCAATTTCTCCTGTTTTGGCTACTTAGTGCATGTTATAAACTAATATATGAATGGATGTCATTACACAAGAAAAACAAAGAAATAGAAGCCGAAAAGTCCCTCATTGAGCTTGCTTATCTAAAAGCCCAGATAAATCCTCATTTCATACTCAATACGCTGAATACAATCTATTCCTTAACCCTTAAAGGAAGTGAGAAAGCACCTGATGCAATCTTACTGTATTCCCAGGTTATCCGCTATATTTTCGATAAAATAGATACGGATTTCGTCCCTTTACAAGAAGAAATTGATTATATAAACGATTATATTGATCTGCAGGTACTGAGATTTACAGATACTTTAAATATTGAATTTAAAATCGAAGGCAATATGGAAGGCCACTGGATTGTACCTCTTATATTTATTTCTTTTATCGAAAATAGTTTTCAATATGGGATAAGCAATCATTACCGTTCTACCATATCTATCAGTATAAAAGCAGATGGTAACAATATATATTTCTCAACCGAAAACAGAAAATACAAAAAAAACGATTTTCAACATATGGGCAAGAATATCGGGATAAAAAATACGAAAAGGAAATTAAGCCTTATTTATCCGGATAAGCATAAATTGTCAATAAAAGAAACAAATGAATTTTTTTACATCGATTTAATCATCTTCGGTACATCGGGTAAATAGAATAATATAGTGAGAATGATGAGAAAAATAAATTGTGTGATCATCGATGATGAACCTCCTGCTTCAGATATTTTAAAATACTATATAGATAAGACGCCGGATTTTGAAGTAACCGACATATATTATGATCCCATAAAGGCTTTGGGAGGGTTAAGGGATAAAAAAGTGGACGTGATTTTTTGCGATGTGGAAATGCCTGACATTAACGGGCTTCAATTGCTGGAATCTCTCTCCTTAAGCCGGAATAAAAATGCTTTGGTCGTTATTGTTTCCGCTCATGCTAAATATGCTGTAGATGGTTTTAATATCAATGCTATCGACTATTTATTAAAACCCGTATCTTTTGCAAGGTATCTTCAGACTACACAAAAAATACTCGATTATATAAAGGATAAAAGTGCAAAAGATATAGATACAGATACTGAAGAGCAAGTCCCGTTCATGGAATCATCAAAAAATTATATCTTCATAAAATCAAATAGTAAATTGCTTAAAATAAACTATAATGAAATTCTTTATATTGAAGCGATAGGTGATTATGTGAAAATTTATCTTGAAGACTCTGACAAGCCCGTTGTAATCCTGGATAGTTTAAAGCATTTGGAAGAAACGTTGCCCAATGACTCTTTCAAAAGAATACACCGTTCCTATATAGTGGCAATATCACGAATAAAAGCCATTGAATATAAGAGGGCAATAATCGGGGAAAATTTATCGTTACCTATAAGTAATTCTTATTATCAGGCTTTATACGATAGTTTAGTTTTAAATCGCATAGAGTCAAACCAACTGGTATCCACTAAAAAGCCGAAAAAACTCGGAAATAACCACTGACCGTGTTGTTGTCCCACCAGGATTCGAACCTAGACTGGCTGAACCAAAATCAGATGTGCTACCATTACACCATGGGACAATCCTTAACCGCTTCGTGAAAAGCAGTGCAAAAGTATAATTTTAATCTTAACGTTCCAAATAATTCAATGAGATTTTCTTACAAATCCTGCTTTTAGTGCCCTATTCGGCAATCAGCAAAAAATAATTCTTCTTTCCACGCTGAGCAAGGATATATTTGTCACCGATAAGGTAGGAAAAACCGATGGTTTCGTCGAACGACTCCAACTTTTCCTTATTGATCATCACGCCTCCTGCCTGCACGGTCTTGCGCATTTCACCCTTCGACGGGAATACGGCGGCCTCTTCGGTGAGAAGATCGACTGCTTTGATACCTTCCGCCAGTTTCTCACGTGAAATGATGAATTGAGGTACCCCTTCGAATACCTGTAAGAAAGTCTCTTCATCGATCGCACGGAGCGACTGCGAAGTGGACTTGCCGAAAAGGATCTCCGAGGCGTTGACGGCCATCTCGTAATCTTCGCGCGAGTGCACCATAATGGTGATCTCTTTGGCCAGCCGTTTTTGCAGCGGGCGCAGATGGGGTGCGGATTGTTGTCCGACGACCAAAGCTTCGATTTCTTCCTGGGGGAGGGAAGTGAAGATCTTGATATATTTCTCGGCATCGGCGTCACTCACGTTGAGCCAGAACTGATAGAACTTATAGGGGGAGGTATAGCGGCGGTCGAGCCATACATTCCCGCTCTCGGTCTTGCCAAACTTGCCTCCGTCGGCCTTGGTGATAAGCGGGCAGACCAGCGCATAGGCTTCGCCTCCCTCTACGCGGCGAATCAGTTCCGTGCCGGTGGTAATGTTGCCCCACTGGTCGGATCCTCCTAATTGCAGACGGCATCCTTCCCCGCGGTAGAGATGAAGGAAATCATACCCTTGCAGTAATTGGTAAGAGAATTCGGTGAACGACATCCCTTCGCTCGATTCCCCGCTCAGCCGTTTTTTTACGGAGTCTTTCGCCATCATATAATTGACGGTGATATGCTTGCCTATATCGCGGATGAAATTCAGAAAAGTATAATCTTTCATCCAGTCGTAATTATTCACCAGGATGGCCCTGTTGGGAATTTCCCCCTCGAAATCGAGGAACTTTGACAGCTGACTTTTGATAGCTTCCTGGTTATGACGGAGTGTTTCCTCATCCAGCAGGTTGCGTTCCGCCGATTTCATGGAGGGATCGCCGATCATTCCCGTGGCGCCGCCTACCAGTGCAATGGGAGTGTGCCCCGCACGCTGAAAATGCTTCAGCATCATCACACCTACCAGGTGCCCGATGTGCAGGGAGTCCGCCGTGGGGTCGATACCCAGATATCCTGCTGTCCGTTCTTTCAGTAACTGTTCTTCCGTCCCGGGCATTATTTCGTGTATCATACCACGCCAACGGAGTTCTTCCACAAAATTCATCATTTGATCAAGTCTATATATCGATTTTATTAAGTATGCAAAGGTACTATTTTTTATTCAACTTCGTGGTTATTCGTGCTTCTCACGTTATTTACCACCGCTTATTTGTTCACTACTTTCACAGTAGCCCCCCGTTATTACCGCTAACTATCTCTTCGGGTCTTATGTCTTGATTTTCTTAAGAAACAAAATCAATTCAAGTGTTTCAGCTCATTTTTTGAACGGATCAAACCATTCAGGAATGCTTGGCTCTAAAAGTCTTTATTCCTTGCTCTTTATTCTTTGCTCTAATTTTAATCTTTCCTGCACAATAGTAAAAAAAGGGCAACTACGTTCATGATCTCCAGACGTCCCAGCAGCATGTTGACTGAAAGTATGTATTTTGCCGCATCGGGTAACTGCCCGTAATTGCCGAGCGAACTCACACCCCCAAAACCCGGACCTACGTTTCCGATCGTAGCGATCGAAGCCGACAGGGAAGTCATACCGTCTATTCCCATGGCTGCCAGCAGGAGAGTGGTGATCAACATCGTAAGAAGATAGGCGATGATAAAAATCATGATCTGCAACTCAAGGCTGTAATGGACAACCTTCTTATCCATTTTTATGGCGTACATTCCGTCAGGGTGGATGATTAGTTTTAACTGCTTTTTTACCGATGCGAAAAAGAGATAGATCCGGTCGAATTTGATGCCTCCGGCTGTAGAACCGACCATTCCGCACTGCATGGAATAATAGAGAAGCAGGATGATCGAGAACAGAGGCCACTTTGCCGTATCTACAGTGGCAAGACCGGTGGTGCTTACCAATGAAATCACCTGAAAGGAGGCGTATCGCAGGGATTCCCCTAATCCATATACTTTTTCCTGTGCCAGTTGAAAAGTTATCAGGATAATCCCGATAAAAGTAACAATCATATACATCCGGGCGGGACGGGAGGTGAAAATATTTATTTTTTTATTCGTCAGGGTGGAGTAAACCAATCCGAAGTGCATGCTGCTGATCAGCATGAAAAACATAATGACCAGTTCGATCCCAATATTGTTATAAGCGGCAATACTGAGGTTTTTCGTCGAAAAACCCGCTGTCGCAACAGTGGAAAATGAGTGACAAAGGGCATCGAAAAAAGTCATGCCGAGCAGTTTCAACAGGATTGTCTCTACGATGATCAACGTAAAATAGACGGTTACAATCATATGGATGATATGCCGGGACCGGGTGCGGAAACTCATTTTCGACAGATCCGATACCTCCGAACGGTAAAAGCTGGCTTGTACCCCTTTCTTTTCCGGTAAAATCAGCAACACAAAAAGGATAATACCTACACCGCCGATAAATGTGGTAGAAGAACGCCAGAATAACAATCCTTTTGGAAGCGCCTCCACGTCGTTCAATGTGCTTGCTCCGGTTGTGGTATAGCCTGATACGCTCTCGAAAAGTGCATTTGCCAGTGTGAACTCTCCTCCCCAGATGTAATAAGGGATCATGCCGACAATACAGGTGATAATCCAGCCAATTACACTGATAACCAATCCCTCGTGAAATGTGACTTCTTCAATCTTTTCAACAAAAACCTGCGGGAAGCTCCCCAGGGCGGCTGTTAACAAGCCACTGAAAAGGAGGGCGCTCATCGAATTCTCGCCGCCAGCAAACGAGATCACTGCCGAGATAAACAGAAACAGCGCGTTGAACAGTAATATATAACCCAGGTATTTGATAACCGCTCTTGTCCGTATCATCGATCTGATGTTTAAATTGAGTTTTTTGTCCGCCGGAGCCTGTATATTAATTGATTGAGCTCCTCTTCCAGTTGCTTGAATTCATCTTTGGATACCATTCCGGCATCCAATCGCCCTTTTTCGGGATAGTATTCTTTTACACTGTCTATCAATTGCCTGACGGGACGGATAAAATAGATACGGATAAAAAAGTAAAGCAACAGGGCAAAAATGATAGCGGCCGCGATAGAGATAATGGCCGGCATCATAGCGCGGCGCGATTGTTCTTTCACGATTCCTGCCTGCCGGTACATCTGGTCCTGATTCAATGCCATCAGTTTGTCGATGGCCTCTTTTGTTTTGAAGAAAAGCGAATCCGTTTCGGTATCGTATACCAGTTCAGACTCTTCAATACTACGCCCGTTTTCCAATATCTTCTTTACGGAAGATTGATATTGTTCATACTCATCCCTAACGGCTATCACATACCGCGCCTCATCGGTCTCAGTGATATTCTTTTCCATATCGACGATCGCTTTCCTGATTATTGAGTCGGAACTCAAAACAGTTTTGATTCCCGAATCTTTATTCCCGAGCATCCACAACAAGATGCCGCTATCTTCCCTTTCCACGGCATCGAGCATTTTCTTCGCCGATTCGATGGATTGATAATTGTTTTTCAGCACGATGTCCACGGAGTCCCCTATTTTTCTAAAATCCAGGATAGACATAATCCCCGCAGCCATCAGCATAAGAATGAGGAGGGAGAGGCTGAGCACGATCTTTATTTTGAGTGATTTTACCATCTTGACTACATTTATTTCCTGACCGGCAAAGTTACGTGTTTTCCGGTCTTTTTATTTTATTTATGTTGTTTTTTGCATGAAAAAAATGAGTTGGGATATTCCATGTTACCTGCGTTTGCATGTCGTAGAAATGCATTTTTTTCTTCATTTCATCTTGATGGATCCGTAACATTCCATTAACCCATAGTTAAGACATAAAAAAAGTGGATCACAACGATCCACTTTTTTACACTTTAAATTCCGGAATTTTGTTTTTTATCCGACTATTCTCATAAACTCCTGATTGGTGCGGTATTTTGCAAATTCCAGATCCTTCAGCGCCTTTGCAGCAATGCTTCTGTCGCGGCCGATAGCAGTGCGTAAGTTGGAAACCACGTCATTGAAGTTGTTGGTCCTGGATGCGATCACGGCAAGCAGATAAGCCGTAACGGCATCGGGATTTTCTACGGCTTCCAGTGTCTGTTTTGCTTTATTGTAATCTCTTACCAACAGTTGTGCCAGACCGGCATTATTGCTCTTGTGCTGGCCATAAGCGCCTACTGCCTGGTTATAGTTGCCCTGCAACAGGTTGAGCAATCCCATGGCTTCGTCGAGTCCCGCAGCGCCCGCAGATCGTCCCAGCAGTTCGTTGGCTGTATTCAGATCATTGTCCATGATAGCCAGCAGGGCTTTGTTCATATTCACTTCGGGTGCAGAGGGGTTTACCTGGGCTGCACGGTCGAATGACTGTTTTGCTTTGGCATAGTCGCCCCGTTTATAGAACATGGTACCTATATTGTTCCATCCCCTGTAATCATTGGTGAAGTTGGCGGTCACATACTGATAGATCCGTTCTTTCACGCTTTCGTCGTCGGTAAGCGTAGAAGCATACAGCAACTCTTCCGGAGACAGTTCTTTCGGGTTGTTATTCCAGGCAGTCATGATCTCATCATCTGACTTGCCAATGATCTCGATATTGGCAATGATACGTGAACGGCGTAGTTGCGGCAGAATAGTGCCGGCGAGTTCCTCGAATACGTAAGAGATGTTTTTGATTTCTTTTTCGCGGGTTTCGGAATCGGGATACATCTCCAGCACACGCAGGATCAGTTCTTTATCCTGCAGATTGGATCCGGAAACCAATTGACGGAATCCTTCCCAGTCCTCAGCCGTATAATGTGCATATACTTCTGTATCGATATTCCTCTTGTCCAACTCACCTGCCAGATATTTCGAAGTGTTCTGCTCACGTTGTGCGGCAAGCTTTTCATTGAGAGAGAGGCCGCCATCGGGTGATGCATAGGCCGAAACCTCCACGTTCACATTCTGCCGGGGATCGTTGAATGCTTCTTCCACACGACGTTTCCATTCGGTCATATCGCGTTTGCTCAACTCGCTTTGACGTAGGTTGGCCTGTTGGATCACAAACATGATATTGGCTTCCTGGGCTTCCTGGATAATGCGTTGGAACCCGTCGGGCGCAACCGAGGGCACGGTGGTCTTCACATCAGCCAAAGCAGAAGTTGCGATCACGCCGTCAGCCACTTTCAGGTCGGGCAAATTAGAGCGTTTGTTTTTAATTCTTCCGTCGAATCGGAGGTATAGTTCCGACGATTGCATCTCAGGATTGTAGGGGAATGAGCTATTCATGGAGAAATTGCCTCCCCTGTTTTGGGGAATAGTCACCCTGTTACCGGAGATGTTCTCTCCCTGATAGCTGTAGGGAGTGCCGGCAATTTCACCGCTCCCATACTTCAGGATGGGGGTGATGGTTACCGTAGCATTTTTGTTGAACCATTTTTCGGGAAATGTTCCGTTGATGGTCACAGGAATTTGGTTGCCCACCGTTTCGAGTGGGGAAGGCGTTACGTTGAAATTGTTCTGCGTAAGCGGCTTCAGTTTACTGCTGCACGAAGTGGAGAAAATAGCGACTCCGACCACGAGCAAGAGGGCTAAAATACGAGATTTTCTTTTCATGTTGTATTTATTTATTTTTACATCGATCAATTTTCCAACTATTTCACTAAAGTGAGAACAGAAAACATTGCTGACTTGAGTGAATCAAATAATATGCAAATTTACCCAATTCCGGGTAATTAAAAAAACAGGTTGATTGATATTTTACTATTTTCTCAATATTTTATTCCATTAATATTCAACTATATTAAAGTCAGTTGTTTGGATTTTTATCCGACTCTTTCAAATATACTTGTTCATTTATTGTTGCCGGAGGGCTTTCCAGAAACTTTCGGGTAAGTAGACATTGGGAACTTCAAGGGCGCGGGTAAAAAGAGGGGAGATCTCCGAGTCATGAAAGCCGGCAATGCCACAGCCCACACGTGTTACCAGGAAAAGAAGATCGGGATGGGAAATCGCAAAATCAATAAATTCCTCCACGTAGGGGCGAATCTCTTCTACTCCTCCGTGCATGGTGGGGATGCCGTAAGATTGTCCCTGCAGCCCTGCCCCTTGTCCCCAAATCGCACCGAATTTCTCATGTGCGGTACGGGCAGCTCCGCCTCCATGAGTCCCTTCCAGGTTACTGCCGAATACAAAGATCTCGTTCTCCTGCAGATCAGAGATATAATCGGGCGTTACTCTTCTGTTCATTCTTTTATGTCAGGTTTATACATATCTGCCGCGGTGATACCGCATTCATCCTTCATCCGTATACAATATTCCAGTTTGCCGAAGTCGCCGTCCGCGTTATTGGTGCCGAAAGTAAATTTCAGGCCGGCCTGTTTGGCTTTCAGAATGAATGCCTTGTTGGGGATCTTATATCGGTGGTTGATTTCCAGTGCCTTACCCGCAGCTGCCATGGCAGCGATCACTTTATCCATACGCTCTTCCGTCCAGAATTCATCGTACCGGTCGTTCATTACATCAGGTAAGAAATTGGGATTCACATACACATCCATCGGCTCCTGCATCACGTCCACGATCTTCTGCACGATCAGATCCATGTACTGTTCTTCATTTTCGATAAACACCTCTTCGGGTATCCACAGGCGCGTACGACGGCCTTTGGTGTCTGTAAAGGTGAGGGCATCGGTGAAGACATAGTCAAACCGGTCGCGTACCTCTTTCGAGAAAGTTTCCGGCCATTCCCTGCCTTCTCCCTGCATGGCCTGGATAAAGGGTTGCCCTTGCATGGCTTCAAGGTATTGGATCACCTCTGCGTCATTGGTGATGGGGAAGCCGATGCCGCAGTTGGGGGCCAGCGCGTAATTGATGCCGTAGCGGCGTGATTGTTCCGCCGCCTGCTCCGCAGTGATCCCTTTCAGGTGTACATGGTAGTCAAGTACCGGAAAGTTTTCCTGATGCAGCCGGATGATCTCATCGGTGGTTTCATCGATAGCCGAGGCCATTTGCGTAGCAGGGTCTACCTTACTGTTGAGCGGGGTGACTGTGATCGATTCAATGAGGATGGCGTCTTCCGTACAGTGGACGGCGAATTTCCCTTTTGAAAGCAGTTGTTGTGCATTTTGAGCCGTACGGTAAGGCGATTCCGGTTCAATATATTCCACCACGGGGCTTCCGTTGACTGATACGGTAATGGCTTTTCCTTCCACCCGGATCGTCATATCGAATGATTCGTTGGCTTTGACAGTGGATTTCGTGAGGTTACGGACTCCCAGCAGACTGCCTGTTTTTGTCCACCATTCCGCACTTTTCAGATCATTGTTCAACGCGACCCGGTATCCTTTTTCCCCTTTATCATCGGTATGGAAAGCGATATAGCCTTTTCCATTGTTTACCGTAGAAGCGAGTACATGGAGTTCGAAATCGGTATAATTTCCTTTTTTAAGGAAGATGGACGATCCTTCTTCCATCCTGAGCATCTGGTCTTTCAGGGTCAGTTCACCCTGGCTATGCCATTGAGCCGTACTTTCCCCGCTGAGCAGGAGTTTCGGAGAATTACCGCCTGAGCAGGAGATCATTCCCGTCAGGATAATGGAAAAAACAAATAAGATATTGTTCATACGATTGTTTTATTTTATATAAGACCGGTTTTACATTTAAAAAGTAAACAGAAGTTCTAGGGTAATCTTGTCGGAATCCATTTCTTCATTCGATGCGAAAATATCCATTTTATGATTTACCTGGTACCATTCATAATCGAGCCGGAGAATGGAAGAAAAACGTTCCCTTTTAAATCCGAAACCGATTCCTGCTGTCAACCGGTTTACATCGAATCCATCCACATCCATTCTTTCGTCAATGGCATCCCATCGAACGGCAGGTTTGACAAATTCAAACAACTTTGTCCGGATGGGTATCACATACGCACCTTGCAGATAATAGGAGAGCATATCGGTGTGAAACTCTGTCTTACTTTTCCTTTTCAGAATCTCGGTCTCTACTTTCCAGTTTTCTTTCTCGTACCGCAGGTCAGCGCCATAGAAGAGAAAATGGGTAGTATCGTTGTTCGGATAGTCGTATATTTTAGCTGTCATGCGGATACCTTGCATACTGCCCAATTCGATTCTCCCACCATATGACATATTCTTTTTCCAGACCGGATCGTTGATCGTATTTCCGTTGAACAGCCCAAACTCAATCTTCGCGGGAACAGCGCCGAGAGGAAAATTATATTTAGCCAGGAAACCCAGATCCCTGGTACTTAAAAAATATTTTCCCAGGAAAGCGCGGTTGGCGAACATCATTTCACCCGGACTCACAATATAGGAATTGAATAACGGAATGCTGGTCTGTCCCAGTGTAAGTGAGAGCCTTTCGAGGGGTTTCAAGGTGCCGCTCAGGTCCAGTACGCTGAATTTTCCTTCGTTACTGAGCTCCAGCTGTACCCTGTAGGCCGAATAGGGATTGATATCTCCCGATACGCCGATACGGGAATTACGGACAGAGAAACGGGACATGTTGGTCTTGTATGCATATTCGAATTTATTTTTTAACGTTCCGTCGACTTTGAAGTTGGGATAAGCAACTGAGTCGGTTTCCCGGGCAGAGAGAAAAAAAGAGGAGAATATAAATAATGCAGATAGTGCAATGGATATCTTTCCATGTAATGAATCGGATGTATTGTTTCTGATTGTAATTCCGTTTTCCCCCTGAAGTGACATTGTTTGACGTTGTTCCATTTTATTCTTAGTATACCTGTTTTGTATTATATATGAAGATATTTTGAGAAATATTACTTCGCTTTCAATTTGCGTTAATTGATAAAAAACTGCTCGAACCCCTCGGAGTATTCGATACCGAAGGAACCGTCAGGTTTCTCATAAATGAAATAATAGTGTAAGCCGGGTAATTTTCCGGCTATTTCAATTGACTGCTCCATTCCCATGACCATAAAAGCAGTCGCATAGGCATCGGCGGTCATGCAATCATCGGCAATTACGGTGGCACCCAAAATATCGAGTTGTGTCGGGTAGCCGGTCTGCGGATCGATGGTGTGGGCGTATTTTTTTCCCTCTTTGAGGTAATAGTTACGATAGTTACCCGAGGTCGCCATCGATTTATCGCATAAGGAGAGCACTGTTTGAAGGTCGTGCAACATACCGGTGGCGTCGTCAATAGGTTTATCTATACCGATTCGCCAACATTCACCCTTGTCGTTCACCCCTTTCGCCGCGATCTCTCCGCCGATCTCTACCATATAATTCTCTATACCGTAACTTTCCAACAGATCGGCAATTACATCACAGGCATATCCTTTGGCTATGGCTGAGGTGTTTATCTGCACACGGGGGTCGGTTTTGACAATATTTCCCCCGGCGTCGACCGATATTTTTTCATAACCGACAAAGTCTTGTAGGCTGTCGATAATTTCCGGGGTGATGCTGTCCATGTTCTGAAAACCAAAACCCCAGGCGTTGATGAGCGGGGAGATGGTAATGTCGAATTTTCCACCTGTCGTGCGTGAAATCTCTTCCGATTTACGGAATACCTCCAGGAAGAAAGAATCGGGTTCCACCGGTTCATTCCGATTCACTTTCGTAATGATAGAGTTCTCTTTGAAAGGATTCAACGACATATCAAACCTGTTGAGTTCCGCTACTATCTCCTCCTTTAACGAACGGTTATAGGCATATTTGATATGATATCCGGTGGTGAAGATCTCTCCCTGATCCTGATAATAGAGATCGTTCCGTTTGTTTCCCGAAGTACAGGAAAGAGAGAGACACACACACAGCAATACCATGCTATACAGATATTTTATTCCCATATGATTATTTTATTTAGAGTAAAAAAATAAAGAATCAAAACACAAGATGCAGGGATCAAGACCTTCCCTCCTTCCTCAGAATTCCTCCTCGATCCGGTAATGGTTTCTTTCAGGTGCGTTTCTCGATACCAGTTCGCCCAGGAATCCCGCAAGGAAGAGCAGGGTACCCAGGATCATCATGGTAAGGGAGATATAGAAATAGGGTGACTCCGTGACCAGCCGGTAGGGATTGCCATGGTGCATATCGTGCAGTTTAATGATCCCCACAAGGATGATGGCAATTAGTCCCAGTAGGAACATCAGGCTTCCCCAGAGTCCGAAGAAGTGCATCGGCTTTTTACCAAACCGGTTCAGGAACCAGAGCGTCATCAGGTCGAGATAGCCGTTTACGAAACGGTTTGCACCAAATTTGCTCTTCCCGTATTTTCGTGGACTGTGGTGTACCACCTTCTCTCCTATACGGGTAAATCCTGCATTTTTGGCCAAGACGGGGATCCAGCGGTGCATATCATTATAGACCTCTATGCTGGTGACCAGCGATTTGCGATAGGCTTTCAATCCGCAGTTAAAATCGTGGAGTTTGATCCCTGATACTTTTCTGGCCGTGGCATTGAACAATTTGGACGGCAGGTTCTTCGTCAGTTTGTCATCATATCGTTTCTTTTTCCAACCCGAGACCAGATCGTATCCCTCTTCTTTGATCATCCGGTAGAGTTCAGGGATTTCATCAGGACTGTCCTGAAGATCGGCATCCATAGTAATGATCACATCCCCCTGCGCTTTCCGGAATGCACAATGCAGGGCGGGTGACTTACCGTAATTCCGCCGGAATTTAATTGCCTTCACATTATCCGATCCGTTTCTCAGCTTTTTAATGATTTCCCACGACCCATCGCTACTTCCGTCGTCTATAAAGATGATCTCATATGAAAACTTGTTTTCCTGCATGACCCGCTGAATCCAATCGTGCAATTCAGCAAGCGATTCCTCCTCGTTGTAAAGCGGTATGACAACTGATATATCCATTAATTTTCTTTTATTACACAAATTTACACGATTTTCCTGTGAAACCGGCATAATTCAAATAATTATTATCCCAGTTAGATGCTTACTTGCTATGCCAGAAGATAAGCTTTGCGGGGTCTTTGCTC
>NZ_CALNAT010000044.1 GCF_937873925.1 uncultured Proteiniphilum sp.
CTCCCAGATCATATTACCCTTTAGGTCGTATAATTTTCCCGCTGCGTCGGCATAGCCCTGCGTACAATTGATCTTCTCGACTTTTCCGTTGGAACAGCCGTCGATTTGCCTTGCTGCGCAGTGGGTTCTCATCCCGTTTTCATACAGGTATTCAATACTGAAAAAATCATATTGATCGCCGGTCACCCTTCTCTGGCGTCCACCCCATCCGCTGGCTTGTAGGGGATATTCGCCGAGATACCAGTTCATCACATCTATCTCATGAATAAATTGCTCTGCAATATGATCCCCGGATAACCAACAGAAGTTCACCCAATTTCTCAGCATATATTCCATGTCCGACCATTCCGGCCTTCTGCTGCGAAACCATAAAGCGCCGCCATTCCGGATAATATGCGCACCCGTAATGTCTCCAATTTCCCCGTTCAGCACTCTGCGTCGCGTTTCCATATAATCTTTTTGCGAACGGCGGATGGTTCCGCTGATAACATTCAGTTTCATGGATTCCGCTCTCTTCATTGAAGCCAGTACTTTGCGCACACCTGCCGGATCCACGGCAATGGGTTTCTCCATAAAGATATGCTTTTTTGCATTTACTGCGGCTTCTACATGCGCAGGCCTGAAATGCGGGGGAGTACACAGCAGTACGACGTCTACCCCCGAATCGATCACCTTTTCGTAGCTGTCGAACCCGATAAAACAGTTCTCGTCGGGTATATCTACGTTCTTTTGTTTTTTCAGGATATCCCTGCATGCATCCATTTTATCCTGAAAAACATCACCCAGCGCTACTATCTGCAAATTAGGGCCGGCATTCAGAAAATCGACCGCGGCTCCCGTACCCCGGCCTCCGCATCCGATCAGGCCTGCTTTGAGCACTTTTCCGTCGGGTGCCTGATCAAGTAATGCGGGTAGTTGTAATTCTTCTCCTTTTCCTTTTTGCTGCGATGAGCAGGAACTTAACAGGGGAATTCCTCCCATTATACCTACCGTGCCTATTGTGGCCGAGTTTTTCAGAAAGTTCCTTCGTGATAATAAGGGATCGTTTAATTGCATTGGATTATATTTTAGATTGATGAGTTTATAGAGAAATGCGGATGACGCAGATCTGCACTTATAACCTGTATTTATCGGTTTTGTCGATGTAAAACGAGTATTATTTTATAAGTAGGAAATAATTTCATCCATTTGCACGGAGATCTTCTTTAAATGATTCCTGTCTCCGCCCGGAACCTCTGCTGTAAGCCATCCGCCGGTATGGTTGATTTCCCGGACCGCCTGCATGACTACCGGCCAGTTGTTGTCCCCTTTCAGCAGATCGACTTTGAAGCCTTCCCATAGCCCTTTCGAATTCATCAGTTCACGGCTGAATTCCTTGATATGGAGTTTCATAATCCGTCGATTCAGTGTTTTGATCCAATGTTCCGGCCAGCCGTAACGTAACACGTTGCCGATATCGAAATACCAGCCCACCAGCGGATGGTTGATCTCATCGACATACCTTTTGGCTTCCACGGGACTGATCAGAAAGTTGTTCCATACATTTTCCAGGGCGATCTGCATCCCGGTTTCCTCAGCGTAAGGTATCAGTTCGCGTATGGCATTTTGGGAATTGATATAAGCCTGTTCATACGGCACCTTTTCGTTGACAACTCCCGGCACCACCAGCACCGTATCCCCACCCAGTTCCTTCACTTCACGGAGCGAAGCGGCCACCGATTCAATACACTTCTTTCTTACTTCCGGATCGGGAGCGGAAAGCGGTGAACTCCAGTGATCTTTATTGACAACCGAGGGGAGTTCGATCCCCGATTTTTCCTTTGCATTGAGGATTTCCGCTATGGGGTAGTCTACCGGGCTGTTGAGTTCTACTCCGTGAAAACCCAGATCCCTGATAAGTTTGAATTTGTCGGTCAAAGACAACTCTTCATTGATCATTCCCAACCCTAAACTCTTTTTTAAGGTTACTTCCCTTACTTCCTGTCGGGATTTGTCTTGTGAAACAGACAGCGACGCTGAAGGGATAACAGCTGAAGATAAAGGTTTGACTGCTGTTGCACCTGCAATAACGGCAGCCGATTTGATAAATTCCCGTTTGTTCATATCAGATAGTAGATGATTATATTTTGTAAAGGTATTAAATATTTAATAAACATGATCTTTATTTGCGTAAAAAAGGTTTCCAAAAAAGTAAAAACCGCGGGAGTAAAGGATGTAAACTCCCGAAGCTTTTGTGAAAATAATTGTTGCCGCCGGTTTGTTTTGGATTTCAGTCTAAAGTCAATCTGTTTCAGAACCCGGGTTTAAATTTATCTGTTTTTGCTTTTTTCTTATTAAACCGATACAATCTGGGAGCTCTGTAAGGCACATTCTTTTGCACTTCATCCAGTTGTTCCAGCCCATCGATCAGTAACATTTTCTTTTGAAAATTGCGGACATCGGATTTTGTTTCAAGTACAAGATCGTATAAACTACGAAGTTGCGTCATCGTAAACTTCCGGGGTAGTAACTCAAAAAGCATGTAAGGCTGAAGCATCACTTGATGACGTATATGTTTCAATGCTTCTTCTGCGATCTGATTATGGTCAAAAGCAAGCTTCATATTGGCAAGGGATCCTACATCGTACCAACGGGCGGTAGTGTTTTCGGATTCGAAAATAATCTTCCGGCTGATCTTAATGAACGCCAGATAACCGACCGTTACAATACGTCCGATTTTCATATTGGTAGTTTTCTCCAGCCAGTTTTTATCCCTGGGATTGCTGGTCCTTTTGGGATCTCCGAAACTGTGGAACTGATGCAGGAAAATATTTTTCAGACCCGTCAGTTCATTTAAAACCCGTGTTGCGGCAGTATCAAGATCTTCGTCCTGGTATATAATACTTCCGGGTAGTTTTTTATCACTGTAGTTTCCGTTCACTTCACTGATTGTACGCTCGATCAATAGTATTTTTAATTTTTCTCCGTCGAAACCGAACACCACACAGTCGATAGAGACGTGTGGGTTGTATGCTAATGTATGGTGTGTCTCCTGTGACGCTTTACTGTTTGCCATAAGATTCTTGTTTTCAAAATATATTCTCTTTATGCGGGAAAAAGAATTACAAATATAGAAACTATTTCGATAAGTTATTTTTTCTCTCATTTTAATCATTATTTGAAAAATATGAATAAATTTGCAAATTATAAAATATATGATATATGTATTTTATACAATAAGATGAGATGTTTTGTATGATATGATGTCTTGTTATGTTGAGTTTAATATACTGAAAATAAATGTGGAAAATATTTTATTATTGTAAAAAGTACGTGAAGGAAATAAACCGGATCTTGATTCTAATAGTCTTGGTTCTGAAAAGTTCCATATACTTACTATAAAAAACAAAAATGATCAGAAAATAATGAATTATGTATGTATTAGGATATGACATAGGCAGTTCTTCGGTAAAAGCTGCTTTGGTGGAAATTGAGACCGGAAAAACCGTGGCATCTGATTTTTATCCCAAGATGGAAATGCCGATGTACGCCGAACAGGCGGGATGGGCCGAACAGGATCCCGGGATGTGGTGGACTAACCTGAAACTGGCCAATGCCGCGGTACTCGCACAATCGAAAGCAGATCCACAGGATATCAAAGCCATCGGTATCTCCTGGCAGATGCATGGGCTGGTAATGGTGGACAAAAACAGGGAAGTGTTGCGCCCGTCCATCATCTGGTGCGACAGCCGGGCGGTACCTTTTGGTGAGAAAGCTTTCCATGCGATAGGTGAAGAGAAGGTGTTATCCCGTCTGCTGAATTCACCCGGTAATTTTACCGCCTCAAAACTGGCATGGGTAAAGGAGAACGAACCGGAAAAGTATAAACGTATCTACAAGATCATGCTCCCGGGCGATTATATTGCCATGAAATTGACGGACGAGATATCAGTTACCGTGGAAGGATTGTCCGAAGGCATATTCTGGGATTTTAAAGGGAATAGAATCTCGCAGGATATTCTGGATTATTTCGGGTTCGAAAAAGAGCTGATTCCCGCCGTAACGCCCGTATTCGGCATACAGGGCCGGGTGTCGGATTCCGCTGCCAGGGAACTGGGGCTGTATCCCGGGACACCCGTCAGTTACCGGGCAGGGGATCAACCCAACAATGCGGCTTCCCTGAATGTATTCAACCCCGGAGAGATCGCTTCTACCGCCGGTACATCGGGTGTGGTTTACGGGGTGTTGGATGAAGTGAAATATGACCCCCTTTCGAGGGTGAATATCTTTGCACATGTCAATCATACACCGGAATTGACGAGATTGGGTGTTTTGCTTTGCATCAACGGCACAGGTATCCTGAATTCATGGATAAAGAAAAATATGATACCGGAGAAGAGGGGGTACAACGAGATGAACGCACTTGCGGCACAATCGCCCATCGGTGCAAGGGGTATCTCAGTGATCCCCTTCGGGAACGGTGCGGAACGCGTACTGGAAAACCGGAATACGGACTGCTCGTTCCATGGTATCAATTTCAATATTCATTCCCTCTCCGATCTGTTACGTGGAGCCCAGGAAGGGATTGTCTTCGCTTTTCAGTACGGGATGGAGATCATGCAGGAGATCGGGATGGATATCCGGATCATCCGTGCGGGAAATGCCAATATGTTCCTCAGTCCGTTATTCAGGGAAACGCTTGCTTCAATAAGCGGCGCGGTCATCGAACTGTTCGATACCGACGGAGCTGCCGGCGCGGCGAAAGCGGCGGGTATCGGTGCGGGAATATATGCTTCCCATACAGAGGCGTTCTCCTCTTTGAAGAAGATCATGACCGTGGAACCGGACAATAAAAACAAAGCACAATATCTGGAAGCATATCAACGCTGGAAATCATGCCTTTAATATAAATAATCATCTGTCAATATTTTAATAAATAAATTATGGAAACTGAAAAAGCAACAAGGGAGTTTTTTCCGGGTATAGGGAAAATCCAATTTGAGGGAAAAGAAAGCCGTAATCCGTTGGCTTTCCGGCATTATAATGCCGAGAAAGTGGTTTACGGACGTAAAATGAAGGATTGGTTCAAATTTTCAATGGCCTACTGGCATACCCTTTGTGCCGAAGCGAGGGACCCGTTTGGAGGGGAGACCAAAGATTTCGAGTGGAACAACGGCAGCGATGCGGTTGAAAGAGCCAAAAAGAAAGTAGATGCCGGCTTCGAATTCATGCAGAAAGTAGGTATCAAATATTTCTGTTTCCATGATGTAGACCTGGTGGATGAAGGAAATTCGCTGGAAGAGTATGAGGCCAATCTGAAGGCCATCGTGGCGTATGTCAGGCAGAAAATGGCGGAAACCGGCATCAAACTGCTTTGGGGTACGGCCAATGTCTTCGGTCACAAGCGTTACATGAACGGCGCGGCTACCAACCCCAACTTCGACAGTGTGGCTTATGCCGCTACGCAAATCAAGAATGCCCTGGATGCCACCATTGAACTGGGAGGTGAGAACTACGTATTCTGGGGTGGACGCGAAGGATATATGAGCCTGCTGAACACCGATATGAAACGTGAAAAAGAGCATCTGGCCGTGATGCTGGCCAAAGCGCGCGACTATGCCAGGGCAAAAGGATTCAAAGGCACTTTCTTTATCGAACCGAAGCCGATGGAACCGACCAAGCACCAATATGATTATGATGCTGAAACCGTTATCGGTTTCTTGCGTGCGCATGATCTGGATGGTGACTTTAAACTGAATATTGAAGTGAATCACGCTACGTTGGCGGGCCATACATTTGAACACGACCTGCAGTGCGCCGCAGATGCCGGTTTGCTGGGATCTATCGATGCCAACCGGGGCGATTACCAGAACGGATGGGATACCGACCAGTTCCCGATTGACGTGTACGAGCTGACACAAGCCATGCTGGTCATCCTGCAAAGCGGAGGGTTACAGGGAGGCGGAACAAACTTCGACGCCAAGACCCGCCGGAACTCCACCGACCTGGAAGATATCTTCATCGCGCATATTGCCGGTATGGACGCTTTCGCACGCGCATTGGAAGCGGCAGCGGCAATCCTTGAGGAATCGCCCTATACCAAAATGCGGAAAGAGAGATACGCTTCTTTCGACAGCGGTAAGGGGAAAGAATTCGAGAAGGGACAACTCTCCCTGGAAGACCTGCGAGAATATGCGCTGGGCCTGGATAGAGAGCCTGAGCAGATCAGCGGCAAACAGGAGTTATACGAAGCAATAGTGAATATGTATCTCTAAGATATGAATTATTTTTCGGCATATGACAAAACAGTATAATAAACCTTATTTGTTCGGTATCACGTTGGTGGCTACCCTGGGAGGATTACTCTTCGGATATGACACGGCGGTTATCTCGGGAGCGGAAAAATCTATCGAAGCCTATCTTATCAGGCCGTTGGGATTGAATTCCCTGATACACGGGGCGACGGTATCGAGCGCATTGATCGGGTGTATAATAGGAGGAATTCTGTCGGGATTGTTCTCGAACCGTCTGGGACGCAAGAAAACATTGTTGTTCGCTTCGGTACTGTTCTTTCTCTCTGCCCTGGGATCGGGTTATCCGGAAGCCTTATTCTTTACCCGGGGAGAACCATCGATAGGATTACTGCTGATGTTTAATTTTTATCGTGTCATCGGCGGTATTGGAGTTGGCCTTGCTTCAGCAGTATCTCCCATGTATATCAGCGAGATAGCGCCTGCTGATATTCGGGGCAGACTGGTTTCATTCAACCAGTTTGCCATTATTCTGGGAATGTTGGTGGTTTACTTCGTGAATTGGGCGATTGCTTATGGCCACAGTATAGAATGGATAAATGATATAGGATGGAGGTATATGTTTGCATCGGAAGCTATTCCTGCCGCATTATTTGGAATTTTATTGTTCTTGGTTCCTGAGACGCCGAGATTTTTGGTGCTATCAAACCGAAACGAGCAGGCTATGTCGGTGCTGAACAAAATTTATACGGATAAACTGAAAACACAAACCATTTTTTCTGAAATAAAGCAGTCTGTAGGACAGGTAACCGAGCGGGCAAAGCTGTTCTCTTACGGGAAAATAGTGATAATTATCGGCATCCTGTTATCGGTTTTTCAGCAATTTGTAGGGATCAATGTGGCTCTTTATTACGCTCCGCGTATTTTTGAAAGTATGGGGGCCGCCAAAGATGCATCTATGTTACAGACCATTGTCATGGGGTTTGTGAACGTGGTGTTTACGGTTGTGGCCATCCTTTCGGTTGACAAATGGGGTAGGAAACCTCTTCTTATTACCGGATCGATAGGGATGGCAACAGGCATGTTTGCCATATCGGCATTAGCATTTAACAACGTTATAGGTATGGGTACACTCATATTTATTATTGTTTACACCGCCTCTTTCATGATGTCGTGGGGACCGATCTGCTGGGTGCTGATATCGGAAATCTTCCCGAACAAAATTCGTGGACAGGCTGTAGCGGTAGCCGTTGCTTTCCAATGGCTCGCCAATTATCTGATATCCTCTACTTATCCTGCCATGATGGAATTCAGTAGTGGGTTGACCTACGGCTTCTACGGACTTATGGCTGTCATTTCAGCATTATTCGTATGGAAGATGGTGCCTGAAACCAAAGGTAAATCGCTTGAAGAGATGGAAAAATTGTGGAAGCGGTGAAGCTTCCATCACGACTACTACCATATCCATTACATTCGTCCGTGTGTTTCCGGTGATAATATGACCACCGGTTTGTTGAAAAAAACGGTAAGAATCGGAATTTTGGAGAAAAATTCGGGGGTCGATATTTTTCTTTACCGCAGTAGCTATCGTTTCATTATCAACAACGGCTCCTGCGGCATCGGTCGGTCCATCTGTACCGTCTGTTCCTGCACATAAGATGGTGATGTGTTTTTCGTGATCAATTTTAGTAGATAAATACAAGGCCAGGTGCTGATTGCGTCCGCCTGATCCATTTCCCGAAACTTTTACAGTCGGTTCACCCCCAAAAAGCAGGCAAACGGGCTTTTTACCGGTAGCTTGTTGATAATTTTCGATTGTCTTCAAAATAAAATCGGCTACATTCGTATAATCTCCCTTTAGCTTGTCGGTAACGATATGGGTTTTAAAACCAAGTTCCTGTGCTTTACGCGACGCACCTTCAAGTGCCAGTAAGTTATTCCCGATTATGTAATTTTGGACGTTCCTGAAAATAGCATCGTCCGGCTTGGGTGTTTCGGGAATTAAACCGGTCAATCCTTTTTTCAAATGGTTCAGCATGGGAGACGGGAAAGAATTTTCCAGCGAATACTTTTTGATGACCGCCCATGCGTCGGCAAATGTACTAGCGTCTCCAAGAGTAGGGCCGGAAGCAATGACATCGAGGCGGCCACCGGTAACATCCGATAAAATCAGGCAAACTGTTGTTGCCGGATAAAGCATTTTGGCAAGTTGTCCGCCTTTCACGTTCGAAAGATGCTTGCGCACGGCATTTATTTCGGTAATATCGGCACCGCATTTTACCAGCAGTTCATTCGCATATCTCAGGTCATCGAGCGTGGTTCCTTCAGGGAAATCCGCCATCAATGCTGATGCACCGCCCGATATCAGGCAGACAACCAGGTCATCTTCACCGGATTGCCGGGCAATGTCCAGCATTTTTCGTGTCCCTTTCACGCCTTCGGCGTCCGGTATCGGATGTCCTGCTTCGGTGAGTTTCAGGTATTTTAAATTTGTTTCGTGCCCGTATTTGGTAACAACGTGCCCCCCTGTTATTTTGTCGCCTAAAATTCGTTCGGTTTCTTTCGCCATTAAAGCGGCTGCTTTTCCGGCTGCCAAAACGTAAATATGCCTGAATCCGGATAACAGGTACGACTTACCGGCAATTTGCAGTACATCACCACTCCGTTTTATTCGTGTTTGAATCAACTTTTCAGGTAAAACACTTTCAACTCCGGCGAGAAATATTTCTTCGGCTTTCTTTCTCATTTTATTTTATCACAATATAAAAAATGAAGTCAACCATACACACAGGAATGTAACGGTTCCCATCACGATAGTAGTGGTAGAATAGATTTTTAAGGTGGTATTAGAATTGATTCCGGAAAATCGGGAAATCACCCAAAAATAAGAATCATTAGCGTGAGACACCATCATTGAGCCGGCACCTATCGAAATCATTGCCAGGAGTTTTCCGGTTTCGGAATCCAATTCCAGTGCAGATAACATGGGTGCAACGAACGATGCCGCAGTAATGATCGCGACTGTTGATGAACCCTGCGCGGTTTTCAGTATAGAAGCAATCAGAAAGGGAACAGCAAGACCTAATCCTGTTTGCAGAAAAAACTCTCCGGCATAAGCGCCCACGCCGGTCTCTTTAATCACCAGGCCAAACATTCCGCCCGCACCGGTTACGATAAGGATCGGGCCTGCTTTTTCTATGGCGGATTCAAGGATTGAATTGATACTTTTCACCGCCCTGTTTTTCAATAAAAACAGCGATAAAAATGTGCCAATCAGCAGGGCAATAATAGGTTGTCCTATAAATGCCAATCCTTTCAATACAAAATTACCTTCGGGCACTTTCATTATCGCGAGTAAAGAGCCAATTGCTATAAGAACAAGCGGTGTGGCGATAGGTAATAACGAAAGACTAACCGGCGGTAATTGTTCTTCGTTCCCAATTTCACCTTTGGAGGGTTCTGTTTCTTTGTAGGTATCTTTCCTTGTTTGCCATTTAATCCAAAAAAATGCGGCTACGGCAGCGGGAATGGCAAAAAGTGTTCCCAGCAATATCAGCATGCCGATATTCGCGTTTAGAATTCCCGAAGCGGCCAATGCTCCCGGGTGCGTGGGAGTGAGGCAGTGCACCGAATATAGCGAAGTAGCCAAAACAAACGCGATAAAGGGCAATACAATTTTAGCCTTCGTGCTGAATGATTTTGCCAATCCACTCATGATAATATATCCGGAATCGCAAAAAATGGGCAATCCTACAACAAATCCCGTAATGCCCATTGCTGACGCGGCTTTACCGTGTCCTGTCTTCGACAGAATATAATTAGCGATGCTTATGGCACCGCCTGTTTTTTCCAGCACCACAGCAATAATCGCCCCGAAAATAATCAGAAACCCGATGGATGCCATAGTACTCCCAAACCCCTCTTTAAGAATTTGAACCACATCTTTATCGGGAAGGGCAATCATGGCTAACAATAGCGCCACGATAAACAGCGAAGCAAACGCGTTTAGTTTCGTGACGGAAGTGAGTATCACGATAAGTACGATGCTCAGCAGAACCAGGATAGAAAGTGTAACAATACTCATTTTATTCGACCTGAAATTGTTACAGATATAACTTTAACTGAACAATATTCCCAGTATTTGTTAAATAAATTTCAGACAAAGCAGATACATCATTCCCAATATCCTATATACGTCATTACAAATGATATATATAGATTATTTCAAATGAAATATGGTGTACGATACAAAAAAGGACTTTGCTTCAATAAATTCGGTGACAGAAAATAAATTCTGCCACCGAATAAGTATCTCTTTTATGAAAAAACTATTTTCCCGGATTGGTAAATTCTGCCGGATAGGAAACCTTATCCCGAATGGTTCCGTCCAGTAGGTGGAGCCAGGTGTCGAATTCCCGTTTCCCCTCCTTGAGCACCACTACGCGGACACCGTTGATTTCAGGGGTGTAAGTGGTTTTCCATCCGCTGAAATGACCGTAAGCCAGGGCAATTCCGTGATAATTTACTATATAATCATTCACATGGTCGTGCCCCACGAAGGTGCCCATGACATCTCCCATCTCCCGCATCGAGAGGAACATACCCGAGTTGAGTTCGGGAGGACATTCGTCTTCCTTTCTTTCCCCATAGCGTACATTCTTCTCATCGTTGAATGCCAGCCGGTATTCGGGCAAAGCGATATGAAAATAGGCCAAAGCGGGTAGCGGTTGAAAATTATTCCTGATAGTATAATGTAAACTTTGCTCCCTGTACCATTGTATCTGATCCGTTGTCATCCAATCGTAACCGTTCACCCCCTCTATTGTGGAATAAGCGCCGGTATCGAAACAGTATATTAGGGCTGCCTCTTTCAGGGGCTTTTGGCTGCTATACAGCGGGATCACATTATCCATTACTCTGCCCCGGCTAACTTCAGACAACCTGTTGATATTGAAAGGGTAGTCGGTGATGATATCGGCGATCTCTTCCCGCGTCACGCCCTGTTCATGGTCGTGATTACCCAACGTTACGGCGAACGGTATCTTGCGGTCGATCACGAATTTCGTTACGGCATCCCAGCCTTCCCGCACCGGCCTTCCGGTTACGATATCTCCGGTAAATACTACCATATCAGGCTTTTCAGCGTCCAGTACCCTTGAGATGAGCAGTAACGTGGTGTCTGATTTCATATCTCCATGCTTATAGTGCGTATCGGTGAACTGCACAATCTTGAATGTCCCGTCTTTTTTAAAGGAAAGCTTTTGGGCATTTACCGAGAAAGGGATCACACCGAGCAGCAAAATAATGCTCCATTTTAGTTTCATCATAATTCTCTTTTAGTCTTTTAGTATCCACATAATTCCGTTAAAATCGTCACGGCCGTTATATTGACGCTGAACGGCTTCGTTAAGATTATCTGTATTGTAATTAATTTCATTTTGCGGATATTGCCATCTTGTGGGGAATTTGGTGTTGTCGGTAGGATTCATATTCGAATTGGGATTCAGCACAAATTCGGGGTATCCCGTACGCCGGAATTCAAACCAGGCCAAATATCCATTGTGGAAAAATCCTGCCATATACTTTTGATGGATGATTTGCTTTATCCTGTTCTCCACAGTGCCGTTAAGCGCCACCGAAGAAGGGTATGAATTGATGTAAGCTTCATCTATCATTGCTCCATGCGTATAATTTGCTGATACAAAATTAGTATAAAAACGCATGGAACTCTTGATCCCATTGGAATAATGCGTTTGGGCATCGTTATCGAGCCATCCTCTCACTGCTGCTTCGGCTAAAAGAAATTCCACATCCCAATGACAAAACAAGCCTAAGGGTTCGGCTGTTGCCAAATCCACATAGCGCTTATTCAGGTCGCTGTATTCCTTTTTACTTTTTTTATCGATAGTGCTGCTGTACTCATCTGATGGTTCTACACCGATATATGCATCGAAATTCGATTCTATTTTTCCTTCTGCCAATAACGATTCGGCCGGTTCGGCAACATAAAACAGACGCCTGTCCTGATTTTCTTTCAGCAAGTTAATATACGTGGTCGACAACATTGTATATTGGGTAAACGGATTCAAATCGGCAGCCGTATTACTCCATGGATAGCAATAACCCTTGGTCCCGTTGTAAGTAATAGCAAAATTGTCGTTATAATCTCTCATCAACGGACGTTGGGCAACTTCTTTGAATTTATTTACAACATTCAGATCATTATCGGAAGTTTTTTTATACAAATTTATCAGCACATATAACTCAAAACTGTTTACGAGTCTGCGCCATTTATCTACGTTGCCGCCATAGATAAAATCGCCTGATATATCGGCGCCTTTCGAAAATAAATCATCTGCCTGATCCAATTCATCCAATATACCTTTGAATACATCTTTTTGCAAGTCGTATTTGGGTTTAATGACGCCCTTATTACCTTGAATTGCTTCGGAATAAGGGATGTCGCCTACCCGCATGGAAAGTTGAAAAAACTGCCATGCCCGGATAAAATGTCCTAAAGCCCGGTATGAATTTGCGAGTTCAGGGCTTAAGGCAGTTGCATATTCGATCATGGGATCGACATTTTTTAAACCTGTGAGATGATTTGAAAAACTGGCTCTTCCCAAATTATTATATTGGGACCCTTCTTTGCGTTCCGTGAAGAGTAAATATTTTCCATGTTGGTACGGAACGGTAAAACCTTTGGTCGATTCAGTAGCCGTGGATGTTATTTCCCTAATCATCGTTGTGGCAAGCCATGGTGCGGTTGCCTGCGAAGGTTTATCGGGGTTGGTATTGATCTCCTCGAAATTATCGCAACCGACAGTAAGGATGGCAAATAAAGCTATTATTATATTGAATAAACTCTTATTCATAATTTTCTATTTTAATGATTGACAAAATTTGTCAGTTGAATTAAAACCCAAGTTTAATATTGAACCCGATCATACGCTGAGAAGGAGCATTCATATCTTCCGAACCGACATCGGGATCGGAATATTTGAAGTCTTTTGTCCACAAAAATAAATTTTGTCCGGTTAAGGCTACAGAAGCATTGTTTATAAATGTTTTGTGAATCAGTTTTGCCGGGAGATTGTAGGTAACCGATAATTCTCTCAGTTTTATAAACGTCTGGTCGTGAATACGGCCTTCCCATGAGTTTCCCCAAAGTCGCATATATTCCTGATAACTTACCGGAATATCGTTGGGTGCATATTGGCGGGTATCTTCAATGATGTTGCCGTCGGTATCGTAAGAAACCGATCCGCTTACTACTTTTACTCCTTTACCGACGTATTTCGCTCCGTTCACCACTTCGTCGTAACGGTATTGCGTATCGGTTTCAGGGGCAGATCCGGTATCAAACATTTTCCCATAGATGTAGTTGTCCATCAATCCCCCTACGCGTCCGTCGATACTGATATTCAAAGTCCAGTCATGATAGGTCAGCGTATTGATAAATCCGAAAGTGAAATTGGGATCCCTGTATCCGTATAATTGATTATACTCACTTAACCAAACATTCCCATCGGCGGAATGGATGATATTGCCTTGCGGATCCCTGAGCGCTTTTTCGGTTTGTGCATAGTAATCCAATCGTTTTCCGGGTTGAGTCCATTGATCTTTTTTAGAATATACGGGATCGATATCTACATAATAACGGTGTTGGTACGAATAGTTCAGCATGGAATTCCAATTAAAATCCTTATTGCTGATAATATCGCCTGATACCGTAATTTCCACACCACGACGGGCATAGGTTTCGGCTGTATTGATTAAAGTAGTGCCAAAGCCTGAGGAAGGAGCGATATCCTGTTGAATCTGCCGGTTGTAATACAATTTATCGAAATACGCAAAATCGACATACAATCTTTTTCCGAAGAAATAGGCGGCGGATCCGATTTCCCAGGTACGGCTTTCCGATGGCAATAAGTTAGCGCCCATTAAATTAGAGGGATAAGATGCAGCAAGATATCCCCAGGAGTTGGAGATGCTATAAGGAAGGTTATTATCATAGACTCCGAGCGGCGATTTGGCAATCGTCCAGGCTCCTCTTGCCTTCCACATTCCAAGCCACGAAGGTGCATTGAAGAATTCCGATAATACAACGCTTCCGGCTACCGAAGGATAAAAATAAGAGCGTTCCTCGAGGGGTTGTGTTGAGCTCCAGTCGTTGCGTCCTGTTACATCGAGATATACTGCACTGTTCCATGTTACGGACAATTTCCCATATACACTGTTTACCTGTTTTGCGTATGTTCCGTAAATATTTTGTATGGAATTTACGCCGACAGCAGTAGACGGAATGGCATTCGCCAGGGAATACCAGCCGGGCACGGCCAATCCGTTTACGGTTCTTGCTCCCTGGTTCCTGTCCTGATAATAATAAATACTGCCTCCGCCTAGCAGGTCAAAATCAAATTTCCCGACCGTTTTATTGTAAGAGAGCATGAGATCGCTGTTAAGGCTGTATCCCCATCTTTGATTCATTCCATACATGCCTTTACCACTCCAATCCCAATACACACCGCTGACGGAAGGGCCTCTTGTGGAGTATACCCCGGCAGGGTTTCTGAGTTCGTCTTCATTCTTGTAAAAATCGTAACCATTCCTGAAAATGAGTTTTAAATCTTTCAGAATATTATAGTTCATGGTGAGGCTGGCATTTAACTTGTTCTCTTCCAGACCCACTAATTTCTCATGCGCAATCAGGTAAGGATTATCATACCATGCAGAATACAACCAATTTTGTTTTTCGTGGGGAGTTATCCAATAATCGCGGTACTGACGGATATCGTAATCAGGACCTGTCCACATCAGTATCTGATAAATATATCCCTGGTTACCGTAACCTCCACCCCATATTTGGGGTGCGGTGGAGCGCATATATCCCATTTGGCTTTCTACTGAAAATTTATCACCCAATTTCATCTCCCCGCTCAAGGTATAATTGAACATATCTAACTTTTGGTTGGGATATTGTCCCTTATTATATACGTAATTGAGGTTGGTCCTGAAAAAACCGTTTTCACCTGTTTGGGTAACACTGACACTGTTGTTGGTAATTAATCCCGATTCGAGAAAGTTGCGGAAATTATTTTTTCCACTTGACACGAGGGGCATTTCTTCCTCTTGTTTGGTAACCGGATTCCATTGAAGGGCTGTGTTTCCAACATCCAGCTTCGGCCCCCACACATAGTCGTCTGCAATCTCTCCGTTGAGTCCGTGTCCGTATGATGTTTGCGCCTTAGGGATGGCAACCCATCCGGCCCTGAACATCGTATTGCTGTTGAATTCCACGGAAAGGCCTTTTTCTTTTCCCCGTTTAGTGGTGATCATAATGGCTCCGGCCGAACCCCGTGCACCGTATAATGCCGCAGCGGTGGCTCCTTTAAGTGTCGTGATATCTTCAATTTCGTCTGCCGGGATATCGCGCAGGCTCATATTTCCGTAAGGTACGCCGTTGATTACTAAAAGCGGTGTTTCTCCACGCATTTCAATGCCTGCCCGTGCATTGAACTCTGTTGAATTCTTGATGGTAAGACCTGCTACTTTTCCTGTTAATGAAGCAGTCATATCCACACCTTTCACGGTCTGTAAAGAAGAACCGGAAACATTTTGCACCGCATAGCCTAACGATTTTTCCTCGCGTTTTACACCCAATGCCGTTACCACCACTTCTTCCAAAGTTTTCGTATCCTCCTGTAAAACAATTGAGAAACTGGTTTTGCCTGTAGTGTTGATCTCCTGTGATAAGTAACCGATATAGGAAACACGTAGGCTTGCATTGTCTTCCACCTGTAATGAAAAGTTTCCGTCCACATCCGTTATAGTTCCGTTTATTGTTCCCTTTTCTATAAGATTAGCCCCGATAATAGGTACGCCGTAGGCATCGGCCACTGTTCCGGTTACTCGTTTTTTCTGTTGCTGAGCAATAGTTGTGGCAATCCCTTCCTGATTATCTTCCGGTTTGCCGGCAGACAGGATAATATGGTTCCCTTCCATGGAATAACGGATATCGTTGTCTTTCAACAATGAATTGAGTACCTGAGACACTGCTTTATGCTTTGTTCTTACCGATACTTTCTTATTTGTATTTACCTCATTGTTGTAGATGAAAAGATAGTCGGTTTGACTTTCAATTTCGTTTAGCACCTCTTTAAGGGTTCCATTACGCTTGTTGATCGTAACTCTGGCGTTTTGTGCATAGCCTGTTTCGGCCATAGCGCAGAAGACGCTGGCAAATAATAGGATAATAGTTACTCGCATAATCAATAAAAAATGTTTAATGGGTACTTTTTCGGTTAAATTGTTACCCGTTGAGTCGTTTTTCTTCATACATTTGTAATTGTTTTAAGTTGATACATAAATAATTTCAGGTTGTGTCGACGAAAACATCCGACCGGTGAGCGTTGCAGCGCCTGCCGGTCTTTTTTGCTTTCTGTGATAATTCAATCGTTTATCTCATTCATCATAGGCTTTTCATTTTTTGGATGGTGTTTATTTTATGTAAACTATCCCTGTCTCCTCGTCTCTTTCATAGGAGAACCGGATGCTTTTTTGCAGGACTCTTAAAGCATAATCCACTCCATCGGACTGCCGGAATTTTCCGGTATAAGTATGTTGGGGTAGTTGCTCTGTATTGATCTGAATTTCTACGGCAAAATATTTTTCAAATGTGAGAAGAATCTCTTCCAGCTTTTTGTCGCTGAATGCGATCAGTCCTTTGCGCCAGAGATACTTATCGGTATCGGAGATTGGGGTGATGGTAATCTGATTGTCAGTCATCACACCTATTTCGTTCGGTCGTAAAGAGGCCAACTTTGCCTCATCCCTGTAAATCTCTACACTGCCTTCGAACAGACTGGCCTCGAAACCTCCCTGTTTTGAATAGGCTTCCACATTGAATGATGTTCCGGTTACCTTAATATCTCCCGGGGCCGTTTTTACCACGAAAGGTTTTTTATCGTCTTTACTTACATCGAAAAATGCTTCCCCGTCTAAATAAACAGTCCGGTTTTTTTTAGAGAATTCCGAAGGGTAGCGGAACGTACTATTGGCATTCAGCCAGATGTCGGTATTGTCAGCAAGGATCAGGTGGATGCGCTGTCCTGCGGGGACAACAAGCGTATTATATTCTTCAGGCGTGTTACTTTCATATATCAGGGTGCGCATATACAATATACTCACAATAAGGAGTAACAGAACAGCGGCTACCGTGCCGATACCATGCCATGAAATAGTTTGTTCTTTTCGGTTCGGCTTTGAGATATCGGGAGAAGTGAGCAATAGTGCATCGTATATTTTACGTTCCTGCATGAAAGTGATTTTGTTCGCTTCGGAAGCTCCCATCCATTGCCTGATCTGCTTTTCTTCTTCAAAGCTCGTATTACCTTTAAAAAAACGGTATAGTAAATCTCTGTTCATTGCTTAAAAATGTTCTTATATATTATATAACATTTCAGCATTCAATTACCCTAAAAGAATGAATAAATTTTTTTAAATTATACAGGGTTTGTTATATGCGCTTATTTACTTTTGTTTCATATTATTATCCTTATTCTATTTTTTATTTGGAAAAACATAGAGGTTATGTTTCTTCTGTAGATAGGGTTATCTTTTCTGGATAGTATGGAAAAAGGTATTTAATTAAAGGGGAAAAACCGCTGAGCACAAGGGCCTGGAATTTTTCACAGAATGATATTGATTACATTCCGTAGGACATAAAGAGAAAACATAGTGGCAGTATAGAGAAAAAAGATTTTGTCCGGATCAATGAGGATAACGCCCAAATGGGGGTGGGCGGAGACAATCCATGGGTGTGAATAAGTCTTTTACATAAAATCTTTCAACGAGTCACGCAGCAGGTCGAGGGCTTTCGAGATGTGATATTCTACGGATTTTTGGCTGAGATCCATTTTTACGGCAATCACATTATATGAAAGCCCTTCGACGCGGCTCATCAGAAATATCCGTCGTGTTTTTTTCGGCAATTGATTCAATGTGGAGTCGATGATTTGCTGTATCTCTCCCGAAAAGAAAAAGTCGGGATCGCACGCTTCCAACGTACTGATCTTTGTCCGAAGCATCCACTCGGAATGATCTCTTAACGCTGAGGCTACACGTTGCTGTACCTGCTGGTGTTGCAGATGGTTCAGACATTTGTTTTTAATGATGGTCATGATGTAGGCCAGTGGGTTGGTGTCCGGCGACAGATCTTTCCTGTTCTCCCAATAACTTGTAAATGCTTCTGAGGCAAAATCCTCGGCAACGGATTTGTCTTTTACATATCCCACCGCAAAACGAACAAAGCGGGAGTAGTATTCATTGAACAATTGATTAAATGCTTGTATGTCGGAATACCTTTCCATTGGGATACACGAACTCAATTTGAGATGATTTTATCGCAGTGTCGATTGGTGGATTGACATGTTTGGTATGAAACCAACATGATTAAAATAACCTTTCTTGTTGTACGGACGATCAACAACAGGGATATCTCTCCGGTTTTCTTATCGGAGTCTTTTTACATGCTTATGATGGAACAATTATTCCACCTTTTCCAGTTTTATGGCGAATCCGCCGCCCGGTGCCAGATGAACTGAAAGGGTTTCTCCCGAATGGATCCGACGGGTTTCCCACACATAATCGATCCCTTTACGATGGGCATTTGCGCCGTCGCGGAAAAGCGTTACCCTATAGTATCCTTCCGGAAGGAAAGAGAGGTCGATTTCCATATCACGGCTTTCCCAGTTCGTAATGCCGCCGATATACCAGTCATTCGCTTTGCGGCGTGCGACGGTAACGTATTTTGCCACTTCCCCGTTCAATGCTACCGACTCATCCCAAACGGTAGGAATTTGTGAAATAAATTCAAGGGATTCCGATTCCTTCATGTAATTGCTGGGACTGTCGCAGAGCATATTCACCGGTGATTCAAACACAACGTACAACGCCAGTTGGCGACAACGGGTTCCCTGGCTCATCGGCTCGGAGTTAATAGGTCGGTAATTTCCTTTCGAGGCATTGCGCATGGCACCTTGCGTGTAGTCCATAGGTCCGGCCGCCATCCGGATAAAAGGAACCGTTACGTCGTAGGTCACCATATCGACCGACTCAGGCGACCACTTCAATTGTTCCAACCCGAATACTCCTTCGAAATTCAGGACATTGGGATAGGTGCGTTGCAGTCCGGCGGGTTTGTACATCCCATGAAAATCAAGGATCAGCTTATACCGTGCAGCCGTTTCCGATGCCCGGTAAATAAAATCCACCATCTGTTGGTCGTCCCTGTCCATAAAATCCACTTTGAATCCCTTGACGCCCATTTCCGAATAATGCCTGCATACGTTTTCCATATCGCGGTCGAACGCCCAGTAACCCGCCCAGAGGATGATGCCTACATTGCGTTGCTTCGCGTAATCGACGAGTTCCTGCAAATCGATCTCCGGTACCACTTTCAATAGATCCGCTTCGAGGTTTACGGCCCATCCTTCATCGAGGATCACATATTCGATGCCGTGTTCCGACGCAAAATCGATATAATATTTGTACGTCTCATTATTTATACCGGCTTTGAAATCCACGCCGTAAACATTCCAGGTATTCCACCAATCCCAGGCAACCTTACCGGTTTTTATCCATGACGTATCGTCTACACGCGACGGAGAAGCCAGTTTGTATGTCATATCAGACACGGCTAGTTGTTTATCGTCCGTAGAAACAAGGGCTACACGCCAGGGAAACTCTCTTGAACCTTTTATATTGGCGATATATCCCTCGCGTTCCTGCACGCGTTGCTGTAACTTATTATGTCCGCCTTGTTCCGTTTTGGATGGATAACCGGCGAAAACGCCCTGCAACCCGGCTACGGTATCAGTGCTTTTCCTTAAATACATTCCCGGATACGACTCCAGGTCGACTTCCGTGATACACACCTTTTTACCATTATTTGCTTCGACAAGAATCGGTAAAAACATAAGTTTCTCAGAATCTATTCCGGAAACGGGAGTATGGGTATATGTGTTTTCGAAAGAACTCTGGAAAGGATCTTTGGCATCCTCCCGCACATAAGGAATAAAAGCATTGAAATCCGAAGGAAAACGGAATGCCACTTCTTCCGATTTTACCTGAAATGGTATTTTCTTCCGGCTAACGAAGCGATAGGCCATTCCGTCGTCATACATTCTGAATGTCAATCCCCAATCACCTCTGAAATGAATGGTGAGTTCGTTATATTCCTCTTTAATTGTTGCTGATTTACTGAAAGGCGATGAAATAGTTCCGCTTTTTTTATTTGTTTTGCTGTTCTGTACCCTGGCTTTTTCACCCCAGACCTCTCCCGATGCCAATGTCATGGAAATAGGCGATGTGTCTATCAACAGGTCGTTCTCATGCGTTAGGGTGTAACTAATCGCCTGGTCTACGGTTATATTCACTTTTAGTTTATTATCGGGTGAAGACACGGAAAACTGTTTTTGAGCGTGGCTATATCCTGACATACAGCAAAAAAGAACTACTATTATAAGAATCTTTTTCATTATGTATTTATTTTCAGTTTATGAATGCTATTTTTTGAAGCAGATGAGCTTTAGGTGCAAATATAAATAATAAAGTTTATAAACACTTTATTTTTTATAATAATAGGGGATCTTTATTTTAGCAAAAAAGATGAAAAAATGATGAATTTTGTGTTTTTAGATTTTTTTTGGGGTGATTTTTGTTCCTTTATACCCATAATTTCAGGCTTGTTTATTTCTAATCGATTTACTATGATAGCTAGCAGGTTATTTTATAAGTATATTTAATTCAATTATTTATGTGTTTTTTCATTTTAAGATCATTTACTTTTAAGCTTACTTTATATCAGAATAGATATTTTTCCTCTTTATATTTGCAAGACCATATTTAATAAGTTTATGGAGTATCATGAGTTCATTAAAGTTAGATGTTATTCTACTATTTCAAGTTTTATGGTGTACTATTTCAAATGCTTTAGACTATTTGAGTCGCCTTCGCTCCTCGATTGTTAATTGAGTCGCCTTCGCTCCTCGATTTTCAATTCTACGTTCGACAATGTAAATGAATTATTCTGCTTTTACTTAACGAAATAGTTGCCTGCTATGGCATAGCATACGCAAACTTATTCTCTGCCTGTTAGCTTATCACAAGCATTGCATACACCGGAGTAAAAAGTAAACTAATATAAATAAACTAATTTAAATACCTATATACATTCAATATCGATAAACTTAAAGATCTAATGATGAGGTGTATA
This sequence comes from uncultured Proteiniphilum sp., assembly GCF_937873925.1. Taxonomy (GTDB): domain Bacteria; phylum Bacteroidota; class Bacteroidia; order Bacteroidales; family Dysgonomonadaceae; genus Proteiniphilum. The sequence continues at coordinate 21,508 of NZ_CALNAT010000044.1, forward strand.
ATGATCAAAATATGCATACTGACGGCGGTCGTTTTCGCATCCATTTCATGTGGCAGTGCGGAAAAGGATTATGAACCTTCCTTTCCTTTAGGTGAGTTTATCCGCCCGGTGTCGGTGAATCCCGTTATTTCACCCGATCCCTCTTCTGTTTTTTACTGCCCCATGAATGGGAGTGAAGTTCGCTGGGAGGAAAGCGATGCTTTTAATCCGGGGGCGGTTGTGAAAGAAGGGAAAATATATGTTTTATACCGGGCGGAAGATAATTCGGCTACGGGTATAGGTTCACGCGTATCAAGGATAGCGCTGGCCGAATCTACGGACGGATTGTCAATGGAAAGAAGAGCAGCACCGGTCCTGTTCCCTGATAACGACAATAACGCGAAGTATGAATGGCCCGGAGGATGTGAAGATCCCCGTATTGCCGTTACTGAGGAGGGACTGTTCACTCTTTTTTATACCTCCTGGGATAGGGAAGTGGCACGGCTGTGCGTGGCTACATCTACGGATCTTATCAATTGGGAAAAACATGGCCCTATCTTCGCGGAAGAGTATGACGGCCGTTTTCTCAATACATGGTCAAAAGCTTCGAGTATTTTAACCACGCTCAAAGATGACAAGTTAGTCATCAAAAAAATAAACGGTAAATATTTCATGTATTGGGGGGAATATGTGATCTATGGGGCTACTTCCGATGACCTGGTAAACTGGACTCCCATATTGGACAAAAAGAATGAATTAAAAATACTGATGGAACCGCGGAACGGCTATTTCGACAGTGATCTGACAGAATGCGGCCCCCCTGCGATCTGGACCGAAAAGGGGGTCATCTTATTATATAACGGAAAAAACAAAGTAGGGGAAGGGGATCCCAATTATGTCACCAATGCTTATTGTGCCGGCCAGGCCCTGTTCGATGCCCATGATCCTACGAAACTGATCACAAGACTCGACAAACCTTTCCTGATTCCCGAAGAGGATTTTGAGAAAAGTGGGCAATATCCTGCGGGAACTGTATTTATAGAAGGCCTGGTCTATTTTCAGAAGAAATGGTTCCTGTATTACGGCAGCGCCGATTCTCGCGTTTCGGTCGTTGTGTGTGATCCATTTATATAGAGGTTTTAACTAGACTGTATTAAAAACACAACAAAAACTCAAAAAACAAAACATCATGAAAAAAATGAAAGGAAGTAGGCAGATGTGCATCTACATTGCCTTATGCTTCTTGTTATTTTCTATTACTTCGTGTAATGATGAAAGTGACAATGAAGGTACTGTGGGACATGACCCCCGTTTACCTATTGTGGTGGATTATTTTTCACCCACAACTGGAGCCCGATCAACTCAGATAATATTGTATGGCTCAAACTTTGGCTACAATACGGACAGTGTAAAAGTATTTTTTAATGAAAAGGAAGCACCTGTGATTTCGGCGAAAGGAGATAAACTTCTTGTTTTAGCGCCACGATTACCGGGAGAGAATTGCAGGATAAAAGTTCGTATAGGGGGTCAGGAGAGCATATTTAAAGATGAATTTGACTACATTATCCAGACAAATGTTACTACGGTAGTAGGTGGTGATAGAGGATCTACCTCTTTTCCGGTAGGTACTGTCCCATTATCTGAAGCCCAATTTAATAATAATATGGAAAGGATTATCCAAATTGACTCCGAAGGGCAGATATACTTTTGTATTCATGTCGGAGGGGATAAGGATCATGTTTATGTAATAAACGAAGAAGTGGAACGACTAAGGCTGATAGATAACGATGCAGGTGCGTGGTTAAATTCCAATTTTGTCAGTTATGATATTAAAAATGACCAGATATTCCGGTTTCAGGCTAATATAGGCAATAATGAATATTGGTTCTATGATAAAAGAAATGACTTTGCCAAGAACATGGCTGGAAGAGCTGAATGGGAAGGCGAATCTATGGCACCCGGCGGTTGGGCAGATTGGAGCGCGAGACAGAGTTGTGCCATGCGACCAAGTGACGGCCAATTTTATTTCAGAATAAATGGAGGAAGTTTCGCCAGTTTAAACCCTATAACAGGAAAAGGGAAAAATATCACGGGAAGACATACTAATCAAGGATTTGGTACGAAAAGCGGAACCTGTAGAGGAATTGCTTTTGACCCGACAGATGATAATATCTTATACTTTTCAGTGGATGAAAGACATTGTATTTACCGATACGACTTTGTTACTGATGAAATAACGGTTTTCGCGGGATCTGAGAATGGAGAAGCCGGTTTTTATGATGGCGAAAGAAGAGAAGCCAGATTTGATCGTCCCAATCAAATTAGCTTTGATAAAGATTATAACATGTACATTGCGGACCGGATGAATCATTGTATCCGTAAAATTGTAATGGGTACAGGCTATGTGTCTACTGTCGCGGGCATACCCGGTGAATCCGGATACCGGGATGGTACCAATGAGGTGGCACGATTTAATGAACCGGTAGGAATTGCTGTAAATAATGAAGGTGTAATATACATTGGCGATGCTGTAAATCGTGCTATTCGTCGTATATCAGTTGAATAATTTGTAAATATTTATATTATGTACATAAATAGAATAATAATTTTTACCTTATTGCTTCTGTTTTCCTTTTCAACTCTCATTGCACAAGAAGAAAACAAATTTGTATTAAAAGGGATTGTCTATGATGAAATGAGTGAGCCTATCCCCGGAGCAAGCATATATATTAAAGATCGTCCGGGCATCGGTACGACCTCGGATATTAATGGAAATTTTGAATTAGGGGTTACCATGTATGATCAGATAATAATTTCATTTATAGGATATAAGCTGTATGAATATCGTGTAACTCAGGTAGTCTCGAATTTAGAAGTTCAACTGGAACTTGAGACTGAAACGCTGGATGAAGTAGTCGTTGTGGGGATGGGAACACAACGAAGGATTAGCTTGGCAGGTGCTATCTCTTCTATTGAGCCTGCTGAATTGGAAGTGCCATCTACCAATATAATTAATACCTTAGCCGGTCGTGTTGCCGGAATTATCGCGGTACAACAAAGCGGGGAGCCGGGTAAAAATATTTCTGAGTTCTGGGTACGCGGTATTGGTACATTTGGCGCGAATAGCGGGGCACTGGTTTTAATTGATGGTTTGGAAGGTTCGCTAAGTTCAATTGATGCTGCTGATGTTGAAAGCTTTTCTGTTTTGAAAGATGCGGCAGCCACTGCAGTTTATGGAAGTCGGGGTGCAAATGGTGTGGTATTGGTTACGACAAAAAAAGGTTTGGAGCAAAAGCTCAGAATTACAGCGCGTATCAATCATACTGTATCCCAATTGAAACGCTTGCCTGAATATGTGGATGCATATCAATACGCGCAGTTAGCAAATGAATCGGCGGTAGCTTCAGGTATCCCTTCTATATATAATGATACTGAATTGGAGATTATTAGGTATGAATTAGATCCGGATTTATACCCCAATATAAATTGGCAAAAAGAAATTTTGAATCCGGTCTCCTACCAGCAGACATACTATATCAGTGCACAAGGAGGTAGCTCTACTGCAAAGTATTTCACTAGTTTGGGAATGTCGCGAGAATCCTCAGCTTATAGAGCTTCTCAGGATAGTAAATATAATAATGGAGTTGGTTATAACACGTATAATTATCGCCTGAACCTCGATATTAACATGACAAATACTAGCAAGATTTACGTGGGTGTCACCGGCTTTCTGTCAGACAATACCCGCCCCAGTATGGGGAGTGATGAATTAGGTGTTAGTCTGACAGACTGGCTCTGGAGTTCACAGGCAAAAACTACTCCTTTATCTTTTCCTTTACGCTATTCTAATGGATTCCTTCCCGCATCAGACGAGGGAGATGATATATCTCCCTATGTCTTGTTAAATTATACAGGTAATTCTAAAGATAGGAATATAAATAATTTAGCGACTATAGCCGTTGAGCAGGATCTATCCTCGATCACAGAGGGATTATCCGCAAAAGTGCAAACCTCATTAAACAATATTAGTGTTTACAGGGATAGCCGTTACAAGATGCCCTCTTTGTGGATGGCGACCGGTCGCACACCTAACGGTTCGCTTATTATGTCGGAACGGGTACAAGAACGTACAGTAAATTACGCGAATAATTCCTCCTTTTGGAGGAGACTCTATATGGATGCCAGCATAAATTATGACCGCCTATTTGGTAATCATAGAATAGGAGGCTTACTGTTTTATTACATTGAAGACACCGCGGAATCAGGAGCCTCCAGTAGTATGAATGCTATACCGAGACGATACCAAAGTCTGTCCGGTCGTTTTACGTATGGCTTAAAAGATACCTATTTCCTGGACTTGAATTTTGGATTGAATGGGTCTGAGAACTTTCAACCCGGGAAACAGTATGGTTTCTTCCCTGCCGCTGCAGCAAGCTGGGTGCCAACCTCCTATGATTTTATGAAAGAATCCCTTAGTTGGTTGTCATTTTTGAAATTCCGCGCCTCTTATGGTGTTGTAGGTAACGACCGTATATCCGACAGGCGTTTTCCATACCTGACGATTATTGGACAGGAAAACTCTGCCAGAAACCGTTGGGGAGCTGTTGGCAAGCTAGATGAAAGTCAGGTCGGAGCTGACAACCTGGTATGGGAGAAGGCGGAAAAAATCGATTTTGGTATTGACTTTCACTTATTAGACGATAAGTTTAAAGCCACTTTTGATTATTTTATAGATAGGCGTGAAAATATTTTTCAGCAACGGACACAAGTCCCCGAGTTTGTGGGTGCTATCAGTCTTCCCTATGGGAATGTAGGAAGCATGAAAAGTTGGGGGGGTGATGGAAATATTGAGTTTCATCAAAAACTGGGAAGTGAATTATATTTGACACTACGGGGGAATTTCACCCTTGCAAGAAATAAAATCTTAAACTGGGAAGAGAACGAACAACCTTATCCTTATCTTGAAAGAAATGGTTATCCCCATGATGTAGAACGAGGATTGGTAGCCATAGGACTTTTTAAAGATCAAAGAGATGTTGAAATGAGCCCTCCTCAGTTTGGTACTGTTCGTCCCGGAGATATCAAATACAAGGATATAAACGGAGATGGGGTTATTACTGATGATGACAGGGTACCGTTATTCCCCAGGTCGGGTGTGCCGCAATTGATGTATGGTATGGGCGGTTCTTTACAGTATAAAGATTTCACGTTGAATGTCTTGTTAAGAGGAACCGGCCAAAATCACTTCTTATACGGCAATTATGATGGGTATATCCCTTTCAATAGCGGGCAGAAGGGTAATGTACTTAAGATTGCCTCGGATCCCAGGAACCGGTGGATTTCATCGGAATACAGTGGTGATCCTTCTACAGAGAATCCTGATGCACGGTTTCCGCGTTTGTATTATGGAAACAATGAAAACAACGCGAGAGCTTCCACGTTCTGGATGGGTGATGCCCGTTATCTGAGACTCCAGGAATTGAGTTTATCATACAGGTTGAACTCACGCTTACTACAGAATATGCTGAAAATACAATCTATGGATATCCAATTAATGGGTGAAAATTTGGCTGTCTGGGATTCAGTAAAGATATTTGATCCGGAACAAGCCCATAGAACCGGACAGGTATATCCTATTCCTGCACGATACTCCTTGCAATTATATCTAAATTTCTAAATAAATATAGTATATAGTTATGAAAAATACATTAAAATTTTCAATATGTGTGATGATCCTGAGTATTTTATGCTCATGCAACTACTTGAATGTAGACAGCTACTTTGAAGATACCTTTCCTGAAGATTCCATATTTGCCAACCAAGTCAACATTCAAAGATATTTCAATGCAGCAGTAGATTATCTTCCACGAGAAGGGAAAATATTCAAAGGCGGTAGTACACCGGGTGTTACAGGCTCAGATGAAGCGGTATCAGTTGAAACATATTCAAATGGCGTGGTCCCTGTAGCTTTTCCCGGAACAGAGTTAATGACTGATAAAGTTTCATTTACAACTCTGGGGGGCTGGGATTGGTCCTTCAATATTTGGGGAGAATGTTATAAAGTTATACGCAAAATGAATGTCATTCTATCGCGCCTGGATGAAGTGGAGATGAACAGCTTCGATCGGACGGAATTCAGAGCTAAGGTGCGTTTTGTACGCGCGTATGCATACTTTTGGTTAATCAGGAATTACGGACCGGTAATAATACTGCACGATGAAATTCTCGAAGTAAATGGTTCGCCGGCAGATTATCTATTGACACGTAATACATACGACGAGTGCATAGATTATATCTGCAGTGAACTTGAGTATGCGGCAGAAAATCTTCCCGTGAAGCAACCTATCGATTTGATCGCGAGTCCTACGAAAGGTGCAGCATTGGCATTGGTTGCCAGGTTGAGACTTAACGCGGCGGCTCCCCTCTTTAATGGAGGAGATGTGGCACGAAGATATTATGGGAATTTTACCCGTAAGATGGATGGTGTACATTACATATCCCAGGAATATGATGAGAAAAAATGGGCTATAGCTGCATTGGCTGCTAAAAGAGTGATGGATTTGAATCAATATGAGCTCTATACGGTTGAGGACGGGGGGGCATATGCTGAAAAATTCTTACCTTCTGGCGTTGAAGATTATCCAAATGGACCGGGAGGCATTGACCCCTATCGTTCCTATTCAGACAATTTCACCGGCGAAGCAATCGCAGCTAACAATCCTGAACTGATCTGGGGAACAACTGACAATATTGAAGAAATGACAGAATACGTCTTTCCCAATGGATATGGAGGTACGAATGTCCTTTGTGTACCTCAAAGAATGATTGATATGTACTATATGGCAGATGGGCGGGATATTTATAATTCCAGTGCCTTATATCCATATGAAAATCGCCCTTATGACAGGAATTGTGTCATTACAGACCCCGTCATTATATCAGATGGATTTTATGAATTACCTGCCGGAGTTTATAAATCGTATGCAAACCGTGAACCCCGTTTCTATGCTAATATCTCTTTCTCCGGTTCCAAGTGGTGGATGAGTTCCACAACTGAAAATAGCAGAAAAAATATAATTGTTGATTATTGGCGGGGTGGTAATGTGAGTATGAGCAATCCGTCAAATGGGAAGTACAATATTACCGGATACACTGCTAAGAAGTATGTGCATCCCAGGGATGCACGTAGTGGAAATGGAGCTATCCGGGTAACGAAAACATTTCCTATTATCCGCTATGCAGAAGTTCTACTCTCGTATGCAGAGGCCTTGAACAACCTGACAACCACCCATAATATCGATGGTGAGGAGGTTAGCCGTGACGTGGAAGCTTTAGCCGGCGCTTTTAATTTAATACGTTACCGCGCTGGTTTACCCGGTCTTACGGAAGGTGAACTGAACGATAGAAGCCAACTCGAAACGGTAATCCAAAGAGAACGGGCAATAGAATTGTTCTTTGAAGGACATCGTTATTATGATACACGTCGTTGGGGAATAATTGAAAACCTGGAAAGAGAACCCCTTACAGGATGCAATGTTGAAATGGGACAGTGGAATGGATATTACGCTCCTACAATCATTAATTACCAGACAATTAGGGAGCGTAATTTCCAGCCTAAGATGATCCTTTTGCCTATATCGAAAGATGAATTAAGAAGGGTTGCTACATTAGACCAAAATCCCGGTTGGGAGTATTAAATAAAAATCAAGCAATATGAAATACACTATTTTATTGAATAGAGCGAAAAGTGTCTTAATGGGATTGGTTATCCTGTCCACTTTTTCGGCTTGTGAAAAGATATTCCACGAGGAAGAACAATACCGTAAAGAAATATATATTGTAAGTGACAACAATAATGTTTTTGGTCAGGAATTTACTTTCGGAGAAGCAATTGACGGCTTCTTGTCTATATATGCGGCTGGTAATATATCCGTTGATAAAGACGTAAAAGTGTTGTTGGAGCGTAATGAGGCTATATTAAATGAGTATAACAAGAGAGTGAATGGGACCAATTACAGTGCCTATTCTTTGGAACTACCCGAAGATGCCTATTCATTACCGGATGGTTGGGAAGTAACGCTTACACCTGAAAATCCCTACTCGTTATTTCCTATTAGGGTGAATATAAATGATTTGTTGCCGGATGAAAGATATTACATTCCGGTCAGTATCCAATCGGTCTCTGATTATCAATTCTCCGAGAGAAAAAGTGATGTACTCTTTCGGGTCTTTTTCAAGAATGATTATGCTACTACCAAAACAGACACCTATTATTCAATGAATGGAACCATTCTCGACCTAAGAGAATATTTTGGATGGGGCGACTGTGGCACAACTGATCCAACCGTAGTCAATGCTACTAAGTTGGTCACACCTATTTCTGAAAATAGTATTCGTATTCTGCCGGCAACGATGAATAGCCGCGACAGAGGTGTATTGAACAGATCCGGGATTAAAGTTGAAGTCACCCAGGAAATTATTCAAGTTGATAGCCTGGGAGATGATGGTTTACCCACGGGTATTACCATCCCTTGTTATAAGGTGAATTTATCTCCTTACATGAATAGTAATTCCAGTGTGAAAATTATGGAAGCATCAGACGGTATCGATCAAAATAATCCAACTAAGTTGCCGAGTTACTACAATCCTAAAAATAACATGTTTGTTTTAAACTATTGCTATCGCATGCCTGATGAAAAATTCGCGTTTGATTTTTTTGGTAACAGAGTGGAGGCAGATAAGTGGCACAAAGTGAGAGAAGAGTTTGTCAGATTAAAGTAACATAACAATTAAAAGAAGAAAAGATGAGAAGGAACTATATAAAGTTATTTTGTATAATTTTGACTTCAATCATCGTTCTGGGGTGTAACGACTACGATATTACACCGGTAGAGTACGATGAGAATGCGAAAGAAAAAATTAGTGAAGAGCCTATTGCTCCAAACATAAATCCGGAATGGAATTTAGTTCCCATTCGCAACATTGGACAGAATGCAGACGGTGTATTTGTTTATAAGGATAATAAATACAATCAATTATTTGAACGAACCACCGGTTGGAATGGAGGTGATGGCGTTTTGACAACAGAACTTCCCGGAGGAAATATTTTTTGGTCCTTCAATGACAGTTTTTATGGTCGGGTTAACCCTGAAAACAGATCACGGTATAGTTCAAATTTCCCGCGAAACAATATCATGATTCAGAAAAACGGGGGTGAAACTCCTGCAGATCTCGTGTGGCTCGCGGATTATATCAGCACTGATCCCGATTCAGAAAGATATTTTCAGGCGAGGACCCATATCCGCCATCCTTGGGCATCTTTAAGTGAGGAACAAATCCAAAATGGTGAAATTGATTCAGATTATCTTTATTGGGCAGGCGATGCTACTGTAATTAATAAAGAAGGAACAAATAAACTTCAAGTACTATGGGGCGGTGTAGACAAAGACATGAATCGTGTTAGTACATGTTTAGCGACTTACAATTTGAGTGGAAGTATGCCCTCTGATTACTATAGCGGTTTAAATATTCCTGATTATGTCCCTCATACGGGTGATTATATGAATCTTGAAACGGTAGACCATGACTTCATGCCGGGCAACTCAACATATGGTTCAACAATCCTCGAAGGAGTAGAAGATGATAACCATATTTATTTATACACTTCGACTTCACAAGGTCCAAATCCGAGCGATAAATTGGATCAAAAAGTTGTGTTGGTTGCACGTACTCAGACACGGGATTTGTCAAGTAAATGGGAGTATTATATACGGAACCTGAGCGGCCAGTTCGGATGGCAGGATGATTATCCGACAGCAGATGAAATGATGCGTTCAAATATTCTGCTGAATAATGCAAGTTGTGAAATGCCTTGGATTTTTCATGATGGAGGTACCTACTACTTGGTTGCCCAGGCCGGATTTAGTGCACTTAATATGAAGATTTATCGAAGTGACACACCTTATGGGCCTTTCAGGGATGAGAAGGTATTATTCTCATTGCCTAAAACAATAGATAAGATCGGATACCAATACTGGAACGCGCTTTATATGGTCAATTTACATACAGGTTTGTCGAGAGAGGGAGAATTGGTATTTTCCACGAACACCGATGCGCCTGACTTTTTTGACAATTTCAACGCGCCGGGTAGTGCCGATTATTATCGTCCTTATTTTTATCGCGTTTACAACTGGAAGAGTGTTTATCGGGATGAATAAATCCATATGATCAGCCCTGTCATTTATGAAAAGAATAATATTGACAATACTTTTGAAAGTTATTTTCTGTTGTAATCTCTTAAGCATTTCTTCAATAGATCTTGTCGATTTGCGGTGTGAGAATTTGGTAAACCCCAATGGAATTGATAATATCTCTCCACATTTTAGTTGGAAGATTCAAAGTAATACTCCAATGGAGCAACAGTATTATGAAATTCAAGTTGCTTCGGACAGTTTACCATTGATAAATGATCGGGCTGATTTATGGAGTTCTGCCAGAATTAAATCATCGGCTTCAGTGATGGTCCCTTATAAAGGAAGGGACTTGGAATCCCGTATGTTATGCTATTGGCGGGTTCGGGTGTGGGATAAAAATGGAAACGCTTCCGCATGGAGTCCTGTTCAACGTTTTGGCATTGGTGTTTTAGAAAATGATGAACTTAAAGGGGAATATATAGGGGTGGCTACCGGAGACGTCAGATCACCATTATTGAGAAAATCATTTACTCTCGATGAATTTGGCATAACTTTCCTTCATGTAAATTCATTAGGTTATCATGAATTTTATATCAATGGCAGGAAGGTCGATGATCATGTATTATCTCCGGCAGTATCTCAATTAAATAAACGTTCGTTAGTAGTTACTTATGATGTAACACCTTATCTGCGTCAGGGACAGAATGAAATTATTCTATGGTTGGGACAAGGATGGTATAAGAGTACTACTTTTGGTGCAGATCATGATGGGCCGGTAGTGAAGGCGGAAATGAATACCATGCAAAATGGGAAATGGGAATCAATTCTTGTTACGGATAATACATGGACCGGGCGCGAAAGCGGGTATTCTGATACCGGAACATGGCAAGCCCTTCAATTTGGGGGAGAAAGGATAGATGGTCGTTTGCTCCCTGATAATCTTATGGAAAAAGGATTGGATGATTTGAGCTGGGAGCCTGTCAAAATCATTCAAATACCCAATCACAAAATCTCTCCACAGATGTGTGAGCCAAACAAAATACAGGATGCACTCATCCCTAAGAGTATAGAAGCATTGGGTAATAATTCCTGGCTGGTTGATATGGGAAAGGTACTGACAGGATGGTTTGAATTGCGTATTCCTCAGCTGCCTGAAGGGCATGAGATAAGGGTGACTTACAGTGATTATATGACCAAAGAGGGATACATTGAGGAACAGGGTGAGAGCGATGTTTATATCGCTTCCGGCAAAACCAATGATGTGTTCTGTAATAAATTCAACCACCATGCTTTTCGTTATGTGAAAATAACCAATCTGCCAATAAGACCTTCGAAAAATCAGATAAAGTCTTATCTCATACACGGCGATTATCAGTCGGCCGCTACTTTCAGGTGCTCCGATAATGAGTTGAACGCCATACATGATATGGTTAGTTATACATTGCGTTGCTTAACTTTTAGCGGCTATATGGTAGATTGTCCCCATCTGGAACGGACCGGATATGGTGGGGACGGTAACTCTTCAACACAGGCTTTACAAATAATGTATGATGTGTCTCCTACCTACATGAATTGGATGCAGGCATGGAAAGACGTAATGCGTGAAGGGGGTAGTTTGCCTCATGTAGCTCCCAACCCCGGTGCAGGTGGTGGCGGCCCCTACTGGTGCGGATTCATCGTGTTGGCTCCCTGGAGGACTTATGTGAATTATGGTGATCCTCGTCTATTGGACCGTTATTACAACACGATGAAGCAATGGCTGAGTTATGTGGATAAATATACGGTAAATGGACTGTTAAAACGTTGGCCGGATACCCCGTATCGTGATTGGTATTTAGGTGACTGGCTTGCACCTGCAGGAGTAGATACCGGCGCACAGTCTTCCATAGATTTGGTTAACAATTGCTTCATTAGTGAATGTTTAAGTACATTACAAAAGATTGCTACCACTTTGAACAAACAAGAAGAAGCCAGAGAATTTGCCGAAAGAAAAACTAAATTGAATCGATTGATCCATAAAACTTTTTATGATCCGGAGAGAAATGTTTATTCCACAGGTTCGCAACTTGATATGTCTTATCCCATGTTAATAGGAGTTGTCCCTGAAGAGTTATATGATAAAGTGAAAGGAGAATTAATAGCACGTACGAAAGAACAATATAATGGTCATCTGGCGGTAGGTTTGGTTGGAGCACCCATTCTCACAGATTGGACTATCCAGAATAAGGAAGTTGATTTTATGTATTCGATGTTAAAACAAGAGGATTATCCGGGCTATTTATATATGCTCAACAATAATGCTACCACCACATGGGAGTATTGGAGTGGAGAACGCAGCCGCGTACATAATTGTTATAATGGAATCGGCAGTTGGTTCTATCAGGCAGTAGGAGGTATTAGGCTTGATGAAGAAAATCCGGGCTATCAGCACGTATTTATTGAACCTCAAATTCCGGACGGAGTCACATGGGCACATACTACAAAGGAATCACCTTATGGGACAATCGTTGTGAACTGGGAAATAAACGATAACAAGCAGAATATGTATGTAGTTCTGCCTGTAGGAGTACGGGCAAATGTAGCCATACCCAATAGAACTCTCCGTTGTATTGTTGATGACAGGGAGATTGATTTTGATGGACAATCTTTAGCATTGCGGACAGGTACTTACAAAATTCAATTCGAATTTTAAGAACAAGTTTATGGAAGTTAGTCATTTGGAATATTTACTTAATGGAAGGATTTGATATAATGAAGAAATTTGTAGTCTTATGCTTTTGTTTATCCCTCATAGTGGATAGCATATACTCTCAGGCTATTCCTGTTTTCAAAGAAGGGGAAAAGGTTGTTTTTTTGGGAAACAGTATTACGGATGGAGGACATTATCATTCATTCATCTGGTTGTATTATATGACAAGGTTCCCGAACAGGGATCTGCGTATCATGAATGCGGGCATTGGCGGCAACACGGCCCTTGATATGTATAAACGCTTGGATGCGGATGTCTTCAGTAAAAATCCTACGACACTGGTCGTTACATTCGGAATGAACGATTCCGGATATTTTGAGTATAACGGGGATGACGGTGCCAGCTTCGGGGAAAAAAAATACCGGGAGACCTATGAAAATTTTAAACTGATGGAAGAACGGTTGAAAGGACTTTCCGGTACGAAGATCGTAATGATGGGGAGCTCTCCCTATGATGAAACTGCAAAGATCGAAGACAATACCGCACTGAGAGGGAAAAATGACGTGATGCAACGTATCGTGGCATTTCAGAAGAAATCAGCGGAAGAGAACAACTGGGAATTTCTGGACCTGAATGCCCCTATGATAGCAATTAACCGGAAGTTCCAGGCGAGTGATCCGGGATTCACTATTTGCGGTCTTGACCGTATTCACCCTGAAAATGACGGACACATGGTGATGGCTTACCTTTTCCTCAGGGAGCAGGGATTGGATGCCAATGCGGTAGCGGACTTTGAGGTCAATGCATCCAAAAAATCAGTTGCCCGATCCGAAAACTGCGAAATATCCAATGTAAGGGGAAACAGAGGGACGCTCTCTTTTGATTACCTGGCTTATTCGTTGCCCTATCCGTTAGATACGGTCCCACGCGGTTGGAATGCAAAAAAATCACAAGCCGATGCGATAAAGTATATACCGTTTATGGAAGAAATGAACCGGGAGATAATTAAAGTCACGGATCTGGAGAAAGGTGATTATAAAATGTTCATTGACGGAGAAGAGATCGGGGTATGGTCGTCCGGGGATTTGAGCAAAGGGGTGAACCTGGCGGCAGAAACAAAAACGCCGCAATACCAGCAGGCTTTGTCGATTATGCATCTGAATGAAGTGCGTTGGGAGATTGAGAGGAATTTCCGGGATTACGCCTGGATACAATTCGGCTTTTTTCAGGAGAGGGGATTGTTGTTTGCCAATAACAGGGCATCGCTTGAAGCACTTGATAAGGAAACGGGTAACAACGGATGGCTGAGAATGCATAGGGAGAACTACGCCCGGATGATGCATCAGTCGTTTCGTGAAATACGGCAAGCGGAAATAGATATGATCGTTTCGGAGATCTATGGGATAAATCAACCTGTAAAGAGAAAGATAGTTCTGGTAAAGACCTGATTTGTTTGTATGAGTGTGTAAGAGGAAAGGAATGGTATGGCATTTGGAAATTTGAACCGGAAGTATAGGTTATCTATCTTTATTTTGTTGTATGTTTTAATAGTGAAGGCTCCTGCTCTGTCACAAACCGCCTGGTTCGCGGATGGTTATCATGGTGGTGTGTATGGCCATTACCCGCAGTGGCAGGCGCGGTTCATGGTAGAGCAGTTGGAGAAACATCCTCACTGGGCGATCAACCTGGAGATCGAACCTGAGACCTGGGATACCATCAGCGTGACCGATGCGGAGAACTTCAAAGCGTTCCAGGCATATTTTGAAAAAGAAGGCACGTCGGGGCGTATCGAGTTTGTAAACCCGACCTGGTCGCAACCATACTGTTATAACATATTGGGCGAGAGCATCATCCGGCAATTCCATTATGGTATGGCAAAGACCCGGGAATATTTTCCGGGCGCCTCTTTCCTTACTTATGCCGTGGAAGAGCCCTGTTTCACGAGTAGTTTACCGCAGATCTTACAAGGTTTTGGCTTTCAATACGCGGTATTGAGAAACCCCAATACCTGTTGGGGAGGTTACACCAGCGCTTTTGGAAAAGACCTGGTAAACTGGATCGGACCCGACGGGACTTCCATTCCGGCTGTACCGAGATATGCTATTGAGGAGTTATCCACGGAATCTACCTGGCAGACCGAGTCGTGGACCAATTCCAACCGTTTCATCGAAAAGTGCTTTGCCAATGGTATACAATACCCGGTAGGGATGTGTTTTCAGGATGCGGGATGGAACGGAGGCCCTTGGGGCAGTGAATACAAACCTACACACTATACTACCTGGACCAACTATTGTGAAATGATCAAAGGGAAGGTGGAGCCTGAGGACTGGCATTTCACCCAGGAAGATATCAAACCGGGACTGGTGTGGGGGGCACAGGTAATGCAGGAAATTGCCCGGCAGGTACGCGTGAGCGAGAACCTGCTCGTCACGGCAGAAAAGATGGCAGCGATGGATTATCTGTTCAACCGTGAAAGTTGGCCGGAAAAGGATTTTGCCGAAGCATGGAGGACGTTGATGCTTGCCCAGCACCACGATTGCTGGATCGTTCCTTATAACGGCAGGCCGGGAGATACCTGGGCCGATAAAGTAGTCCGGTGGACCGATGCCACAAACCAGATTGCATCCGATAAGATATCAAATCTCTTTGACGGTACGGACAATCCTGCATACATCCGAGTGTATAATACGCTGGGGTCGGGACGAAAGGAAGAAGTGACCCTGATTTTACCGAAGGATATTCGAGGCCGGGAGGTGGCAGTCCTCAACATTCAGGGAGAGCCTGTTCCTCATCAACTATCAGAAGATGCTAACGGTGATGTGAAACTGTTCTTTGAGGCGTCTGTCCCGGGAATGGGTTATGCTACTTATCGGTTGATATGCAGCGACAAGAAACTACTCTCTGAAAGAGATACTAAGCTTTCTTCAGAGAAACTCACCATAGAAACAGACTACTATTCGGTAATTGTTGATCCTGCGCATGGTGGTACGATCACAAGCCTGATTGATAAAAAAAACGGGAACAGGCAGTTGGTACAAAGCGGGAAATATCTGAACGACCTGAGAGGCTTTTTTTATCAGGAAGACAGATTTCATCAGGGGTCTGAAAACCGGGCTATGGCCTCGATCATTGAAGAGGGGGAGATATTTACCCGGATAAAGGTTGAAAATCAGATTGCGGGGCATAGCTACTCCAAACTGATCACTTTTTATAAGAACAATCCCCGCATCGATTTCGCCTTGCATATCGATTGGAATGGACAGCCGGGAATTGGCGCGTATGATCAAAGCGATGATTATGAAGCCACCGACCGCAATAAGGCGTTCTATAATGATGATTATAAACTTCATCTGCGTTTCCCGTTCAATGATATAGGCCGGAAGATATATAAGAATGCACCGTTTGATGTCACTGAAAGCCAGCTTGACAATACACTTTATTCAAGCTGGGACAGTATCAAACACAACGTGATCCTGAATTGGGTAGATATTACCGGAAGGGAGCGGGATTACGGGGTGGCACTGTTCTCAGACCATACTACGAGTTATCTGCAATCCGACAGTTTGCCGCTGGGACTGACCGTTCAATATACCGGCAGGGCTTTATGGGGAAGGAATTACAGGATCCATAGACCCACAGACATACGGTATGCGCTTCTGCCTCATTCCGGCGACTGGGAGAGGGGAGAAGTGGAAAAAGCGAGCGGCCAATGGAATGAGCCCATGGTCGCGCAACTTACATCATCTTCTACTGAACTGCCGGAAAGATCCATACTCGAAACGGTCGGTGACAATCTGGAGATATCTTCCATGACCGTAGAGAGCGGCCATCTGCTTATTCGTATCTATAACACTTCTTCCCGGGAGATTCTGCGGGAAGTAATCTGGAACAGTAGTGTGGGAAAAATAGAACAGGTGGACCTGAAAGGTGATCTTATCCGTGAATTGTCACCCGCCTATAAAGCCGATGGTCGGTTAATCACAAAAATAACAATACCCCAATTCGGCTTCGTGACATTGCGGTTAATTGATGTGCAAATCTAAAATTGATGATGATGAATAAATATTACCCGGTAATACTCTTGTTATTAGTGTGGACACACTTTTCCTGCACGAATAATAATAAAAGCGAGGATGATTATGCCTCGCATGTGAATCCTTTTATCGGCGCAAGTACGAGTGTGGATGCTGCTGGGGCTTACCACGGCCTTGGTAAGACCTTTCCCGGGGCTGCTACTCCTTTCGGGATGGTGCAGTGTAGTCCCAACACGATTACCGGAGGTGATAACGGATCGGGTTATAGTTATGAACATACTACCATAGAAGGGTTTGCTATGACCCAGTTGAGCGGTATTGGCTGGTATGGTGATTTGGGTAATTTCCTGATCATGCCTACGACCGGTGAACTGAAAACGGTTGCCGGCACTGAGGCAAATCCTGATGATGGTTATCGTTCCCGTTATTCGAAAGAGAGTGAAATTGCATCGGCAGGTTATTATTCCGTGCTTTTGGATGACTATAAAATAAAAGTGGAGGCTACTGCAGCCACACATAGTGGTGTTTACCGCTTCACTTTCCCTGAAAATCCACAATCACGCGTTCAAATTGATCTGGCACGGAGGGTTGGTGGAACATCCACGCGACAGTTTATAAAGATGGTTGACGATCATACTATCGAAGGATGGATGGAATGTCCTCCTGAAGGAGGTGGTTGGGGAAATGGTGACGGTAAATCCGATTACACTGTTTATTTCTATGCACAATTCAGCAAGCCGCTCGAAGATTATGGTTTTTGGAATGCCGAAATCCCGGATGGTATGTCGCGTAAGCGGGAAGTTGTCACATCAGATGCATATCGGGAATTGGTGTCCAATGCCAATATAGAAAACGGAGTAACCGGGATAAAAGGCAAACACTTGGGATTCTTTACCAATTTCGCATCCCAGGAGAATGAAGAGGTTATACTCAAAGTGGGTATTTCATTCGTGGATATTGAAGGAGCCAGGCAAAACCTGGAGAAGGAGATCCCGGATTGGGATTTCGACCGGGTACATCAGGAGGCGTATGATGCGTGGAACAGCGCATTACAAAAAATAAAAGTGAAGGGTGGGGATGACGACGAGAAAAAGATATTCTACACTGCCCTGTATCACACGATGATAGACCCGAGAACTTTTGAAGATGTGAATGGTAATTATATCGGAGGAGATGGCGAGATCCGTCAATCTGATAATTTCACCAAAAGAACCGTATTTAGCGGGTGGGATGTGTTTCGTACACAATTCCCCTTGCAGACACTGATCAATCCTACACTTGTAAACGACATGGTCCAGTCGCTTGTCACGCTTGCGGAGGAGAGTGGCAAAGGTTACTTTGAAAGATGGGAGTTATTGAATGCGTATAGTGGCTGCATGATTGGAAATCCTGCCATATCGGTACTTGTCGACGCTTTCTTCAAGGGTATTGATGATTACGATATCGAAAAAGCGTATCAGATAGCGCTTAATACCAGTGAAAGGAGTGGCAACGAGAAGCTTGGTTTTACTGTTCGTAGTGATGCCCTCGATTCGGGAAGCGCGGGATATGCCGTCGGTGATTTTTCCATATCCAATACCCTTGAATTGAGTTATACCGAATGGTGTATGTCTCAATTGGCTGAGAAGTTGGGCAAGCAGGAAGATTATGGAAAATATCTTGCGCTTTCCAAAAGTTATAAAAATGTGTTTGATCCCGAGGTGGGTTGGTTCAGGGCAAAGAATGAAGACGGTACATGGAAAGAGTGGCCGGCAAGAGGCCGCCTCCGGGACGGGTACGGTACTGTGGAGAGTAACCCTTATCAACAGGGATGGTTTGTACCCCATGATGTGGAAGGGATGGTAGCATTGATGGGAGGTCGTGAGAAGGTGCTGGCCGATTTGCTTGAATTTTTCGAAAACGTGCCGGAGGATATGATGTGGAATGACTACTATAACCACGCGAATGAACCGGTACATCATGTTCCTTTCCTGTTTAACCGTTTGGGATATCCCTGGCTCACACAGAAATGGAGCCGTGAAATATGTCGCAGAGCATATAATAACAGCGTAAATGGCTTGGTAGGGAATGACGATGTGGGACAAATGTCGGCCTGGTATGTATTGGCATCTATCGGCTTGTATCAGGTTTGTCCGGGCGACTTGCGCTATGAAATTACCAGCCCCGTTTTCGAAGAGATAACCATTCAGTTGGATGATGACTATGCGTCAGGAAATTCATTTACAATAAAGACCATCCATAATTCTAAAGAAAATATCTATATTCAAAGTGTGAAGTTGAATGGAGAACAACTGCAGAGATGCTATCTCAATCATGAGGAAATTACTTCCGGAGGAATTTTAGAGATAGAGATGGGGCCGGAACCCAATCGGAATTGGGGGATATAATAAGAACTGAACTTTCACGTGTAGTTCTTGAAACACGTACGAAACTTAACTAAAAAAGAAACAAAATGAGAATAATCATTGCATTGATCCTAATCAATTTACTTGCTTGGTCGCCTCTTAAGGAAGAGAAGGCAGATTTAGTTTATTACGTGAATACATTGCAAGGAACCGATTCGAAACCGGACTTCAGTTACGGGAATACCTATCCCACCGTGGCTGTACCTTATCCCATGCATGCGTTCTCCGCGCAAACCGGCAGGAATGGAGATGGATGGAAGTACCAGTATTCGGCTACCACCATCCGGGGATTCCAGTTAACCCACCAGTGCAGTCCCTGGGTAAGGGATTACGCGACCATTAGCCTGATGCCCCAGACCGGGGTATTAAAGGTAAATGAAGAAGAGCGTGCCGTTGGTTTCTCGCATGAGAATGAAATAGCCTGCCCCCATTATTATGCCGTAGCTTTGGAGAATCAAGTGTACGTGGAGATGTCGCCCGTGGAACGAGGAGGCATGATGCGCTTTTCTTTCCCTGAATCGGAAAACTCCTACCTTGTCTTGGATGGTTACATTGGTAAGAGTCGTATCGAAATATTGCCCGAGGAACAAAGGATCATCGGGTGGGTTCACAGCGGCTTCCTTTTTCCGGCAGATATGAAAGGTTTTTTTGTCCTATCCTTTGATCAACCCTTCCTCTCGTATGGTACGTGGGAAAATCATGAAGATGAAGTCATCCCGCGAAATCGTATCGATGAAGGAGAGGGAAAAGGGGCTTACATTGAATTTGAACCGGGTAGCACCGTACAGGTTAAGATATCGATGTCCTATATCAGTCCTGAGCAAGCACAGCTAACCATGAATCAAGAGTTGGGTGAATTGGAGGATCTGGACGAGGTGAAAAATGCTGCCGGACAGCTCTGGAATAAATTGTTGGGAAGAATAAAAGTGGAAGGCGGTAGCGAGGAAGATAAAGCGACATTTTATTCCTGCCTGTTTCGTTCCAACCTATTCTCCCATAAGTTCTATGACATAAACGAGGAAGGAGAGCCCTATTACAGAAGCCCGTATGATTCCAAAGTGTATCCGGGCTATATGTATACCGACAACGGATTCTGGGATACGTTCCGTTCTCAGTTCCCGTTGACCAATATCCTGCATCCAACCATGCAAGGACGCTATATGCAGTCGTTGTTGGATGCCAAAGAACAGTGCGGTTTTTTCCCTACCTGGTCCTGCCCGGGAATGTCGGGTATCATGATTGGGAATCATGCTATCTCGTTGTTGGCAGATGCTTGGGCAAAAGGAATCCGCAATTTCGATCCTGAAAAAACGCTGGAACTCTATTATCACGAGATAACCAACGTAGGATTTTGGA
Organism: uncultured Proteiniphilum sp.; assembly: GCF_937873925.1. Classification (GTDB taxonomy): domain Bacteria; phylum Bacteroidota; class Bacteroidia; order Bacteroidales; family Dysgonomonadaceae; genus Proteiniphilum. The sequence goes on from NZ_CALNAT010000044.1 coordinate 42,164, forward strand.
AAGGTTCCAGCGGCCGGGAAGGTCATGAGCACTATTTTGAAAAGGGATACATCCCTTTTGACGTGAGTGAGAGCGCGGCCAAGACGATGGAATATGCGTATAATGACTGGTGTGCCTATTATCTTGCAAAAACGACCGGCAACAAGAAATACGAAGAAATTTTCGGCCGGCTCATCGATAACTATGAGAATCTTTGGGATCCTGAAACGGAATACATGCGAGGAAGAAAGCTCGATGGCAGTTGGGTATTTGAAGATTTCAACCCCTATCGATGGGGAAATCCGTTTACCGAAGGTAACTCCGCGCAATACAGCTGGTCGGTATTTCACAATGTGGAAGGCCTGATAGCATTAATGGGGGGCGAGGAAAAGTTCATTACCCGCCTGGATACTTTCTTCACCGGCACAAACGAGTTCGATAAAGGCTCGTATCCGGATGTGATCCACGAAATAAAAGAGATGCTTGTTGCCGGTATGGGACAGTATGCGCACGGTAACCAGCCCTGCCAGCATGTTCCCTTCCTGTATAGCTACGCGGGAGCACCCTGGAAAACGCAAGAGCGCGTACGTAAAGTGATGACACAACTCTATAACGCATCACCCCGAGGGTATCCGGGAGATGAAGATCAGGGCGGCCTTTCGTCGTGGTATGTACTGAATGCACTGGGTATTTACAGCGTTTGCCCGGGTACCGACCAATACGTGTTAGGAAGTCCTTTATTTCAAAAAGCGACGATTACACTTGAGGATGGGAAACAGTTCATTATAGAAGCAAAGAATAACAGTGCAGAGAATGTTTATATAGAGTCAGCTTCATTAAACGGCAAGGAATTTTCTAAGAACTGGATCACCTATTCCGACATTGTGGAGGGAGGAAAATTGACATTCGTGATGAGCAACAAACCCAACAAGGAACGAGGAACCCTCCACGAGGATCGCCCTTATTCTGTATCTCGTAAATAAAATAAATACTTATTTTTTATGAAGAAGATAACGCTTCCACTTATAATCTGGTTAATATCGATTTTGTTTTTCAACTCTCATGCGCAGAACAGAGAGTTCGCGTTAGACAGTTCCAATCCCGATATCAGGTGGGAACTAAAGCCTGAAGCAGAAGTGAAACAGTCAGGATTTAGAGTTTCTACACCCGGTTTTCAGATGAAAGATCATGTGGAAGGGGTTGTCCCCGGCGTTGTGTTTACAGCTTATGTAGAGGCCGGACTGGAAAAAGATCCCAATTACGCAGATAATATTTATCAGGTAGATGAGTCTTTTTATAATCGTTCTTTCTGGTACAGGATGGAATTTACAGCGCCATTATTCGTTAAGGAAGGGGAGCGTATATGGCTTCATTTTAACAACACGAACCGATATGCCGACTTCTATTTTAACGGCAAAAAGATTTCCGGTACTGCTACATCCACCAGAGATGTGAGTGGACATATGTTACGTTCGAAGTTTGACGTTACTGACCTGATAAACAAATCAGGGAAAAACGCTATAGCCGTTTTGATCTACGACGCTAATCAGAAAAAGACCCGGGATGCCAAGGAGGGGTTTGGCATATCGGCCAGTCCTACTTATCTTTCTGCTGCCGGATGGGACTGGATGCCTTATGTGCCGGGAAGGTTGAATGGTATCACCGGAAATGTATATCTTCGGGTAACCGGCGAGGTCATTATGGAAGACCCCTGGATTCGTTCTGAACTGGAATCGGATGATATTGCTTATCTGGCTTTTGAGACCACTCTCAATAACACCTCGCGGGAAAAGAAAGAGGCAAAGGTGACCATTACAATACAGCCGGGTGATATTCAAGTCTCTCAAAATATGTCGCTTGATGCGGGACAGACCGGAAAGGTGTATATGAACCGGAAACAATTTGAGGAGTTGATTGTAAAGGAGCCAAAACTCTGGTGGCCCAATGGATATGGAGAGCCCAACTTATATAGCTGTGAAGTGACTTGCGAAGTAGATGGAAAGGTGACCGATAGCCGGGAGATATCTTTTGGCATCCGGAATTATGAATACCGTTTCGAGCGAAATGCTATCGATTGGCCGGTGTTGACTTTTTATATCAATGGACAGAAACTCTTTATCAAAGGAGGAAACTGGGGAATGAGTGAATATCTGCTCCGTACCAGCGATAAAGAGTATGAGCAAAAGATTCGCCTGCACAAAGATATGCACTATAATATGATCCGATTGTGGACGGGTTGTGTCACCGATGATGCATTCTATAGGTATTGTGATCAGTATGGAATAATGGTGTGGGATGATTTCTGGCTCTATGTAGCCTATAATGAGGTGGAGGATGAAGAACATTTTAAACAAAATGCACTGGACAAGGTAAGGCGTTTGAGAAATCACCCTTCGATAGCGCTGTGGTGTGGTGCCAATGAGACCTATCCTTCCCCTGAACTGGATCATTATCTCAGAGGGATAGTTGCATCGGAAGATCATAACGATAGGATGTATAAATCGTCATCAAACCAGGATGGTTTGTCCGGTAGCGGATGGTGGGGTAACCAACCTCCCAGACATCATTTTGAGACTTCCGGCAGTAACCTCGCATGGAACAACCCTCCTTATCCGTACGGATCTGACCGGGGCTATGGTTTGCGCACGGAGATTGGTACGGTTACTTTTCCGGTGTATGAAAGTGTGAAATTATTTATGCCTGAAAACGAGTTATGGCCGCTGCCTACCGATGAACAGTTGAAGGAGGATGACGAGACTGTATGGAACAAGCATTTCTTTGGAAAAGAAGCCTCCAACGCCAATCCTGTCAATTACAAGAAAGCGGTGAATGAACAGTTTGGAGAATCCGATAACCTGGAGACGTTTTGTGAAAAGGCACAGTTCCTGAATATTGAAGTGATGAAGGGTATGTACGAGGCCTGGAACGACAAGATGTGGAATGATGCCACGGGAATCCTGATTTGGATGAGCCAGTCGGCCTATCCCTCGTTTGTATGGCAAACATACGACTATTATTATGATGCCACGGGATCTTACTGGGGTGCCAAGAAAGCATGTGAGCCACTTCATATTCAATGGAATTCTTCCAGTAACAGTGTCAAGGTGATAAATTCCTCTTCTGAGGATATGAAACAGGTTATGGCATCTGTCCGCATTTTCGATCTGAATGGAAAAGAAATTCCATTGTATGCCAATTCAGTACAGTTGGATGTGCCTGCTGCCGATCTGAAAGAGGCCTTTTGCTTGAATTTCAATGATGATTCTGCTTCCAGTACAGTATTGACTCCGCTTCATTTCATTCTTCTTGAATTGAGTGATGCTGAAGGAAATTTGATCTCCGAGAATTTTTATTGGCGGAACGGAAAGAATGATTTGGATTATACTGATTTGAACAAACTTCCGGAAGCTGACCTTTCAGTGAATGTAGCCAGCAAGACAACGAATGAAAACGATAGCAATGGGATAGTAAGTCTGACAATAATAAACAATTCCCCGACCGTTGCCTTTGGTAATCGCCTGAGATTGATAGACAGCGTAAGTGGAGAGCGGATACTTCCCGTAATAATGAACGATAATTATTTCACTTTAATGCCCGGTGAAGAGAAGGTTATTACTATTGAGGCAGATCTTGATATGTGCAGGAATGGCGCTGATTTGCTCGTTAAGCAATATAATCACAAGGAGAAAAAGAGATTATCTGTTCATTTTTAATGTGATAAAGGTTGCAGAGTCGCCCCTTTTAAGAACATATTAATTACAAGTAGTTAGTATAAAAAACAATTATGACCATATGATATTATTATCGTTCTTACTTTGTCTCCTCGTCTCTTGTTCCGACAGTGATAACCATACAAAGAAGAATCCCTTTGAACCTGATGGCGACCATCCCTATATTAAGATCGCCACTACATTCAATGCTGATACGCTATACCTGTCGTGGGAACTAACCAACCCGGACGTCAGTTTTGATAATTATCGTATTGAGTTGAGCAAACCGGCCACAGCTAAAACGGCAGGAAGAGACGAAACTACGTTCTATTTCACCCATGTGCCTTATAATGAACCTGTATCTGTAACTCTTTCATTGATGAAGGGCGACGAAGTTATAAGCTCCAATACTACCCAGGCAAAGATTGATGGTCTCGACAAGGTGATTGCAGGCGTTATCATTCCTGACCAGGGAAGCGTAACCGCGGGCGATGGAATGTATTCCATTGCCTTGCCCGATGGCAGGAGTATCTTCCTGATGGGCGACTCCTACGTAGGAATAGTTACAGGCGGACAACGTCCAACATCCGATCGTATGTATCGCAATACCTATATTGTATATGACAATGGGAAGGTGAGTGCCATTTACGGCTACGGGGGCAACAAGAATGCTTCTGCAGCAGTACCTCCCGATTATCCCGACGAGCAGAAATGGTACTGGCCCGGACACGGATTTGTGAATGGCGATAAGTTGTACATTTTTCAAACCCTGATGTATCAGGGAGGTGAGGGTATGTGGGGATTCATGTATGAAACCACCCATATACTGGAGTATAACCTCCCCGGTTTAGAATTGAATAAGATAACGCCCATACCATTTAACGGCTCAGCAGATATTCATTACGGAATGGCTGCACTCAACGATGGCGATTATAACTATATCTATGCGCAAGTGGATGTACGAAATGATATGGATCCCATCACCGAAGTACTGGTTGCACGGACCGCCGTAGGCAATCTATACGACAACTGGCAATATTACAACGGTTCGGGTTGGAGTGCAAATTCATCAGATGCCGTGAAGCTGGAAGGCTTATCAACTGTACCCGTTTCGTCACAGTTCAATGTATTCAAACTGCGGGGCAAGTATGTATTGCTTACACAAAAGAAAACTTTTAATTCCGGTGAGATATACACGTTCGTTGCCGATAGCCCTACCGGGCCCTGGAGAAATAAACAACTCATATTCAGTACCTACGAACAGAACATTCCCCATTTATTGACTTACAATGCCATGGCTCATCCGCAGTTTGAGAAAGACGGGATGATACTTGTCAGCTACAACGTGAATACTGAAGTATTTGCGGAGCAGTTCAGTGATGTAAGTACTTATCGCCCCCGGTTCTTCTGGGTCGATATAGATAAAATTATAGATTAATATACTGAAAAATAATAACTTATAAACTTAAAAATTAAAATGATGAAAAATATGCATTGATACTTACAGTAGTTTCGGTTTTGTTCGTCATCGTGAGTTGCAAAGATGATAACCGGACAAGAATATCATAAGATTACCCATCTGACTATGATATAAATTATGGCTTTTCCATGTCTACCAATACGATGAGGGTGGTGATGAGCCTCAAATGAACTTCACTGCTGATCCTGCGATGTCTTTCGTTCCTGCTACTTTCGGTTTCGGCGATATATTCTCCATCCGCTATAACGAACCGAACTACGTAACCGAAGGCGGTCTGAAAGAGGGCGATGTTCATCTGTATGCAAAGGTACAGTACCTAGAAGGTGGAGTAGAGAAAGAAAAGATCGTGGACGAGATTTCCGATAAAACCCTTATGGAATCACTGGGTGATCTGGGCGTAGTGACTTCTTTCCAGAAATACATTTACCCAAGAGAATTCTTTGGTTTATCCAAAGATGACGATATATTAGGTATTCAGGTTCATTTCACAAATAAGGATAAAAGTGTTGT
>NZ_CALNAT010000045.1 GCF_937873925.1 uncultured Proteiniphilum sp.
GAGCATCTGACTGTTAATCAGAGGGTCCTTGGTTCAAGTCCAAGAGGAAGAGCAGGAAAACGGGTCGGAAGGCTCGTTTTTTTTGTTGTATAACTATGGATCTTTCCCTCTCCGAAAACAATTTCTGATAATTGCCCGTTTAAGACGAAAGAACAAGGGAAGGTGATAAGATGATTGGAGGGAAGGTGGAATGGTTGATCTGATGATATATTAATATGCCAATGTGCTGATCGGTAAATCTGTTAATTGATATTTATATGAAGAGAGTGTTGATTGCATACCGCCTGAAGCCGGAGGGACTGAAAGCGCTGGAAGGGAAATATGAGGTTGCTTTGCCTGTCGATAAATCGTACTTTACCAGAGAGGAAGTGATGGAACTGATTCCGAATTACGAGGTACTTGTCCCCAATTTCAGTTTTTATACCGATAAGGAGATCATGGACAGGGCGGTGAAACTGGAGTTGATCTCTAATTACGGTGTGGGGTTCAATAATATCGATGTGGATTACGCCACAAAAAAAGGAATTGTGGTCACAAATATACCCAACAGTACACGCGAACCCACGGCTGAATTTGCTTTCGCGCTCCTGCTGGCAGCCGGGCGCCGCATAGGCTACTATGATCGTAAATTGCGTACTGACGAAGGGGTAAGCTGGGGTATTTACGCCGAGGGCGGCTTGCCGGTATATGGAAAAACATTGGGTATTATTGGTATGGGACGTATCGGGCAATCACTGGCGCGCCGTGCCGTGGCGTCGGGTATGGAGATCATCTACCATAACAGAACCCCGCTGGAAGAAGCGGTCGAGCACCTATATAATGCGCGATATGTCGCATTTGAGGAACTGCTCAAAACGGCCGATTATATTTCGCTGAATGCACCTTATACAACTCAAACGCACCATCTGATAGGTGAAGAGCAACTGAATAGGATGAAACCCACCGCGGTATTCATCAATACGGCCCGTGGCAGTATAGTGGATGAGAAGGCGCTGGCAAAAGCACTGAAAGAAAAGACGATCTGGGCTGCCGGATTGGATGTGTACGAGAATGAGCCGCATATCCTTCCGGAACTGCTGCAACTCGATAACGTGGTGCTTGCACCTCACGCTGCGACCAAGACAATAGAAGACCGTATCAACATGTCGGTTGAGATGGCGCAGAATATCATAGGATTTTATGAAGGGACCTACTCCGTATCGCGGGTAAATTGATTTTGGACGGAACAGACGCAAACGAGAGAGGAGCATTAGACAACAAATGGTACAGACACACACTTTATTGAACGGTTTACGCATCATTCACCGTTCTTTTCCATCCGACATATCCTATTGCGGGATTGCGGTGAACACCGGCACCCGGGATGAATTTCCCGGTGAGCACGGCATGGCCCATTTTGTAGAGCATATGCTCTTCAAAGGTACGGAAAAACGCAGGGCGCACCATGTTGTTAACCGGATGGAAGATATAGGAGGGGAACTCAACGCCTACACAGCTAAGGAAGAGACATTTATTTATGCTGCCTTTCCCGGGGAATATTTATCCCGTGCGATGGAGCTGTTGAGTGATATTGTCTTTCATTCACAATTTTCTGACCGGCAGATCGAAAGGGAACGGGAGGTAATCATCGATGAAATTCATTCATACAACGATTCGCCTTCGGAACTGATATATGACGATTTTGAAAATCTGCTGTTCGCCGGCCACGATCTCGGACACTATATATTGGGCGATCCTGAAACATTACATTCATTCACTACCGGAAATATGAAACGCTTTGTCGAACGGCAGTACCGGCCGGCCGGCATGGTTTTTTTCTCTTTTGGAAAAACACCCTTTTCAAAAGTGGTCCGTCTGGCGGAGAAATTCTTTTCGTTCGCATCTAACCCGTCGAGCGGAGCATTCTCCGTCAAAAGGAGGATTTCTCCCGGAATCCTGGTTCCCACAAAAACAGAGATGCAAAAAGATACTTCCCAATCACATGTAATAATGGGGTGGAGTACATTCAGCATGCATCATCCTCATAAATATGTGTTGTATATGATCAATCATATACTGGGCGGAGGAAGCCTGAACAGTCGTCTCAACGTTTCGCTCAGAGAAAAACACGGACTGGTATATAATGTAGAATCAAATCTGACATTGTATTCCGATACCGGCCTGTTCACCATTTACTTTGCTTCTGATCCTAAATTCAGGAAGAGATGCCTGCAGCTGATCGGCAAAGAGATTGAGAAGATTATGTCTGCGGAATTAACCCCCATGCAACTGATGCGGGCCAGGCGGCAGTGGAAAGGACAGCTGGGTATTGCCGCGGAAAATCATGAAAACAACGCGTTGGGAATGGGAAAGACCTTTTTGCATTTTGACCGCTATACGCCGTTGACCGATCTCTATACCCGAATCGACCGGATCACGCCCCAGGAGATCAGGATAGTCGCCAACGAAATATTCTCGACCCCTCCTTTTGAGTTGAGTTATATATGATCTGATCTGCAGAATGCCTCTTTCTGTTGAAATATAGGATTTTATACGAACAATAATCACCGCCGGATGTTTTATTCCGTAGATTTTGACGTTTGAAAGAGAATATCTGACAAAACAATATCCGACTGCGGGATGTTGTATCTACAGTTTTTGAACTATTTCTGAAAGGAGTAGTTTGAATTTATTGAAGAGTATGATTTTCAAACGAACAAACTAACTGGATTTTTAACTAAATGAAAAAAATTATGAAAAAAATGAGACTTTCGCTGATCGCAGCGATGCTTGTCCTGGTAACGGCGGCAAGCGCACAGGCAAACCTGGGAGTAAAAGGTGGTGTGAACATGTCGAACTTTTATGGTGACGAATTGGACGATAAAAATGTAAAGATCGGTTTCCATGTAGGTTTGGCGGCTGATTATGAATTTATGTACAACAGCGCTATTCAAACAGGGTTGTTCTTCACTACCAAAGGGTTCAAGACAGAGAATGTTGACTTGGATGCCGAATACACAGAAAACCTGATGTACCTGCAACTGCCCGTTCATTATGCTTATAAGCTGGATGTTTCACCCGGAACCCGTATTGTTTTTCATGCAGGTCCTTACGCCGCATATGGAGTGGGTGGCAGCAGAAAGGCTTCAGTGGGTAATATCTCCGGTGAATGGGATGTGGATAAGATATTCGGCGATGGCAACAGGCAGTATAAGCCGTTCGATGCCGGTTTAGGCCTTGGTGTGGGCGCCGAATTCGGGCAGATAATATTCGATCTTGGCTGGGATGTGGGATTGGTGAATATCTCCAATGTCTCGGACGGAAATATCAAAAACCAGAACGCTTACCTCTCTGTGGGATATAATTTCTGATCCATAGTAGAAAATAATTGTAGTAAGCTGATTATCAATCGGGATGGCTCCAAAAGGGTCATCCTTTTTTTACAAACCGAGCAGGAACTGCTCTATGGCCCCTTTCACCTCGGGACGGGTTCCATTGAACTTATTCACCATTATAGTGAAGGCATATTTCTTATTGCCGTCGATAAGGTATCCCGAAAAACATTGGACTCCTCCTATACTACCGCTTTTTGCCGCTACCTTCCCGCTAAGCCTGGTATTCTGCAGGAAAGACTGCAACGTTCCTTCCTTCCCGGCTTTCGGTAACGAATTGAAGAAGGCGGCGGAGTGTCTGCTTTTACCGTACATATGTACCAGCAAATCGGTCAGGAATTGTGCACTCACTCCGTTTTGAGGGGCCAAACCGCACCCGTCGTACATCTGTAGCGAGGTGGTGACGAGCCCGTTTCTTTTCCAGTGTTCCTGTGTATATTCAATCCCTGCTTGCAGTGCATCGGCATAGATATCGCTCCTGCCGCTGCCGCCGATAGTGCGGATCAGATGTTCAGCAAAATGATTGTTGCTTTCCACATTTACCTCCCGGATGATATCCTTCAGAGGGCGCGACGCCTGTGTAAAAATCACTCTGCCGATGCGATAAGACTGCGTCCTGTCCGCCGTGCAAATCGCTGAAAGATAATCCGTACGGGCTGTCTCCACCTTCCCTGTCTGCAATCCGGCGCGGGAAAGGTGATCGGCCAGGGTTTCCCCCAGCAGCAATCCCGGGTCGGGGATATCGCCTTTGATGCTGAATTCAGTCCTTCCGCCCGGGATGTTTCCCCTCACTGTCCGGTTATATGAAAAGGGAGTACCGTAAATGTAACCGTTGTCGCGTCCGGTACTGTTGAGCGTAAGCGAATTTTGAAAGGTAAGACCCTTGATTTCTGGTTCTGTACGCAGGATGCGGGGACAACTGCTTCTGTCGGTCGTATTAAAAAACAGCCGGTAGCTGTTATCAAAAATACTGATGCCATAAGCACCTGCCGCATAGTAATTCCCCATGTCTATCCAGGTCCATTCGGGCGAAATACCGTCATAACCGAATAGATTATCTACTACGTAGATGGAATATTCCCTGTCCGTGGGAAGGATCTTTTTCAGGGCATCGGCGCTATTGATAAAAAAAGCGTTCGGGTTTTCCCCGAAGGCTTCACTGCCCAGCGTGGGGTCACCGGAGCCAAGCACCAGAATACGCGACGGATCATCGGCGTCGAGCGCCACTTCGGTCTTGTACCGATAGTTGTCGCCGAACATTTCCAGCACTGTGGCAGTAGTGATCAGTTTCAATACCGATGCCGGCGTGAGCGATTTTTCGGCATCATACGAAACGATGCTTCTTCCGCTTTCCAGTTCCACCACGGAGATACCTACCGACGCATGTTTCAGGGCAGGATGACTGATGAAACGCTGTAGCGGGGTTTGCGGATAGGCGAATCCGGCAAAAAAAAGAAAGAGGGCGGAGAAGAGATACTTAGTCATGGATACATTTCTTTGATTTTTACAAAAATAAGAAAAAAATTACAGATCGTTCTATTTATTACGCTCATTCTCTCCTAATAAGTAATGGAATTTCTTAAAAAAAATCCCCATTTTAAGGGATTGTCATCACTGTTCAAAAGAGGTATTTTTGTGAACTATCCACATTCATTTCCAAAATTCAATCATATGACAGACAATAAAAATTTTGAGGTAATCATCATCGGCGGAAGTTATGCAGGGCTTTCCGCAGCAATGGCATTGGGGCGTTCATTACGAAAAGTTTTAATTATCGACAGCGGAAGACCCTGTAACCGGCCAACACCCCATTCACATAATTTTATTATACAGGATGGAGAAAACCCAGGTACGATTGCGGAAAAAGCAAAAAAACAGGTTTTGAATTACAACACCGTGAAATTTCATAACGACCTTGCCATAAGGGGCGAGAAAACTGACACCGGTTTTGAGATTACTACGCAAACAGGTTCTATATTCGTAGCAAAGAAATTGGTTTTTGCCACAGGTGTAAAAGATATCATGCCCGACATACCAGGCTTTTCAGAATGTTGGGGGATTACAGTCATTCATTGTCCCTATTGCCACGGTTACGAAGTAAAGAATGAGAGAACAGGTATTTTAGCCAATGGATATTTTGCCTGTCACTATGCACAATTAGTGCGAAACCTTACCAAAAACCTCACTATTTTCACTAACGGTAAGACCGAATTTACTCCGGAACAAACAGGCAAATTTGCCAGACACAACATTCTGCTGATTGAAAAAGAAATTATTTACCTCAATCACGAAAACGGAAAGATCAGGCAAATTGTCTTTGAGGACCATTCAACTTTTGCACTCAAAGCCATTTACTCACGTCCTACATTTGAACAACATTGTAAAATACCCGAAATGTTAGGTTGCGAACTGACGGAACAAGGGCTTATCAAAACAGATATGTTCCAGAAAACAAGTGTAGCCAATGTTTTTGCTTGTGGCGACAATACAAGTCCGATGCGTTCCGTAGCCTATGCGGTGGGTGCGGGAAATATTGCCGGTGCAATGGTAAATAACCAAATGACCGAAGAGGAATTTTAGTGAAAAAACAGGGATTAATGAACACAATGTCTATTCTACAAATATGAACAAAAACAAAATCAACATGAACAGAAATAAATTACTTGCCTTCATATATTGATAATCCTGTGGACTTCTTACCGGGTGTTGAAGAAAGGCAAAGAGAGCCGCAAGTCGAACTTTTTATTCCCGGAGTAGTACTATTTTTTCGTCTACTTTATCAATAAAGGCATGGTATTTCTCCGGAACCTCACTTTTCATTCTATCCAAGTGCCAATATTTTCTCACTCCTTTTACATTGTATTCTATATATAATCCTCCGTAATCGACGCAGTCGGGGCATCCGATCACGGATTTAGATTCTTTCAGTAAATCAGAGGGAAAATAACCCAGCAGATCTTTCACTTCTTCAAATTGGTTTTGAGATAGTTGAGCGAAGTTTCCGGTATAGAACCCATCTGAATAAAGCGGAGGATATTGTGTTCGTGTGTCTTTAAATAATTTATTTTCCTCCAATTTATAAAAAGCAATACAATCTCCACTACACATACTGTGGTAGCTTCCGAAAATAATATAATCCTTATCGGCAAGCTTTATTTCATTTTTTTCGCATGAATGAAACAGGACAGTCAGGCAACAGACCAAGATTGTAAAAGATTTTTGTACCATAATGATGAATTTAATAAAATAAATTTAAAAAAATAAAGCGTTCCGACTCCGTAACTGTTTATATTGACGAAAGAATATTACCGAATGTTGCATAGGAAGGATTAAATTATGTTAATCTATTCCTGCGCAAGTTTTGAATTTGCCAAATCCACAATATCAACATTATAATATCAGCCAAAAAAGTCGGTCTTCTCGCTGAAACTCCTCATAAATAATGGCATTTCTTAAAAAAAATCCCAATTTTAAGGGATTGTGATGCCTGTTCAGAGGTGGTATTTTTGTAAAAAAATACAAACATTCGCTTTGGCGTCGCCGTTCGGCAAACATTCACGCAATGTATAATCATCAAAAACAGTATAACAAATAAATGAAGTCTCAAAAACAACCATCCACCTTCACCCTGCTGAGGGGTTATATGGGAAACAAAGGCGCCCTGCTGCCTTTTTCCGTCACGCTCTCAGCTTTAGGAAGCCTGATAGGGATGATACCGTTCGTTTGCGTATGGCTTATCATCCGGTTATTGTTCACGCAAGGAGTCACGGCTTCGGGTAGTGAGATCGTCCGTTATGCCTGGTGGGCTTTCGGGTTTTCGATCCTGTTCATCGTGTTTTATTTTACGGCGCTGATGTTGTCGCATCTGGCCGCTTTCCGGCTCGAACGGAACCTGCGTTATTCGGCTATGCAGAAAGCGGTGCGCATGCCGTTGGGTTTTTTTACAAAAAATACGACCGGAAAGATGCGGAAGGTGATCGACGATAACGCCGGTATCGTCCACACATTTGTAGCGCATCAATTACCCGACCTGGCCGGCGGCGTGGCGGTGTTTGCCGCCACATTCGTACTGATGTTCGTCTTCGACTGGCGCTTCGGCCTTGCCTGCCTGATCCCGCTCGTGGTTGCTTTCGCACAATTCTATATGATGATGGGAAGAAACTACGCTACCACCATGCAGCAGTATATGACTTCGCTCGAAGCGATGAATACCGAAGCCGTGGAATATGTACGCGGAATTCCCGTGGTAAAGGTGTTCCAGCAAACGGTCTATTCGTTCAAGCGGTTTTATGACAGTATCATGGGCTACAACAGGTGGGTGAAGGAATATGCCGCTTCCATGCGGAGATCGATGTCGGTCTACACCGTAGCCATTAACGGATTTGCCTTTCTGCTCGTTCCCCTGGCCATTATTCTGATAGCCATGGGTGGCAACTGGCAGCAAGTTTCGCTGAATTTGATCTTCTACGCACTCATCACGCCGTTCTTCGGGCAATGCATCATGAAACTGATGTATGTCATCGACGGTTACCGTCAGGCCGGTGAAGCGGTAATGCGCATCGAAGCGATGACGGATGAAAAACAACAGCTTACAACACTCCGGCCGTTACCGATGCCGACAGCATACGATATCCGTTTTAACGATGTTTCCTTCCGTTACGACGGCGCCCCGAAAGATGCGCTTTCTCATATCGACCTGCTCATTCCGCAAGGGAAGACGGTTGCGCTGGTAGGCGCGTCTGGAAGCGGGAAAACGACCCTGGCCCGGCTTGTCGCCCGTTTCTGGGATGCCGGCCGTGGAGAAGTATCCATTGGGGGTGTCGATGCAAAACAGATCCATCCCGACGAACTGATGCGACACATTTCGTTCGTATTTCAAAACACCGAACTTTTCAAAACCTCCATCCGCGATAATATTCTTTACGGCAAACCCGATGCTATGCCGGAAGAGATCGGCCGTGCCATCGAACTGGCGCAATGCCGCGAGATCATCGACAAGCTGCCAGGGGGCCTCGATACGAAAATCGGTACGGAAGGCATTTACCTTTCGGGTGGGGAACAGCAGCGCGTTGCCTTGGCGAGGGCCTTCCTGAAGGATGCGCCTGTTGTGCTCCTCGACGAGGCCACCGCTTTTGCCGATCCCGAGAATGAGCAGGAGATACAGCGGGCGCTACGACGTCTGATGCGCGGTAAGACCGTGGTGATGATCGCTCACCGCCTCACTTCTGTAACGGACGCCGATACGATCGTCGTGATGGACGAAGGGCGTATCGCCGAACAGGGAACGCATCCCCAACTGCTGCAAAAAGAGGGCGTTTACCGCCGTATGTGGGACGAATACCAACAATCGGTCCGATGGGCCATCAAAAAGGAGACAAAACATGCTTAAATATATACAAAAACGTTTCGCCATGAGCGAACAGGGCGCCAAAGATTTTATCAAAGGAGCGTTATGGACTACTTTACAGAATTTTTCGTTCATGCTGCCGGTAATTTTGGTGTATCTCTTCCTGGAACACATCCTGGCTCCCTATCTGAACGGACAGGAAGCCGTAATTTCCTCTCTCTGGCCCTATATCGTATTCAGTATATTATCGGTCGCCACCGTCTATGTGATAGCCTGGCATCAATACAACAATACCTACATCAGCGTATATAATGAAAGCGCCGTACGCCGTATATCGCTTGCTGAGAAATTACGCAAACTGCCTCTTTCATACTTCGGAGAGAGAAACCTGTCCGATCTTACCTCGACGGTCATGCAGGATGCCACAGACCTGGAACATACTTTTTCACATGCCGTTCCCCAATTGGTGGGATCCCTTGTCACGCTGGCACTGGCAATGGCCGGGTTGAGTTTTTTGAACTGGCAACTGGCGATCGCCGTCTTTTGGGTGGTTCCCGTAGCATTGATGCTCCTCCAAATCACCAGACGGATGCAAACCAAAGAACATCGGGCGGGTTATTTACTGAAACGCGCGGTCACCGAGAAGATACAGGAGGGTATCCGGCAGGTTCAGGAGATCAAATCGTATGGGCACGAAGAGGCCTATCTTCACGAACTGTCCGGGGTACAGGCCCGGTTTGAGAAAGCGCAAATCAAAGGCGAACTGCTCATCGGGGTGATCATTAATGCCGCTCATTCCCTTATCAAGTTAGGAATACCTACGTTGATACTGGTCGGGGCAACCTTATTGCTCGACGGCAATGTTGATTTCCTGACGTACCTGTTCTTCCTGGTCCTTTCTTCCGTGATCTTCAATCCGCTGCTGAATGCGTTGGAACACGGTGCGGTCCTTTTCTTTCTCGATATACGTATCAACCGGATGAAAGAAATCATGGATCTGCCCGTACAAAGCGGAACGACCGGTTATCACGTGGACGATTACACCATTCGTTTTAACCGTGTCGGCTTTTCCTATAAAGACGGCGAGGGAAAAGTACTGCACGACGTCTCGTTCGAAGCCCGCCAGGGCGAAGTGACCGCATTGATCGGTCCTTCGGGCGGTGGCAAAAGTACAGCCGCAAAACTGGCCGCCCGCTTCTGGGATGTAAACAATGGCTCCATTACTCTGGGAGGTACGGATATCACCACTATTGATCCCGAAACGTTATTGAAAAACTATTCGATCGTTTTTCAGGATGTCGTGCTGTTTAATGCCTCGGTGATGGACAATATCCGAATCGGCAAAAAAGACGCGAGCGACGGAGAAGTGTTGTGCGCGGCGCATGCCGCCCGGTGCGATGATTTTGTACACAATCTCCCGCAGGGATACCGGACCATTATCGGTGAAAACGGCAGTACGCTTTCGGGTGGGGAGCGGCAACGCATATCTATTGCCCGCGCACTGCTGAAAGATGCGCCTATCGTATTGCTGGACGAGGCGACGGCTTCGGTGGATGCCGAGAACGAAACCAAAATACAGGCCGGCATATCGGAACTGGTCACAGGCCGCACGGTGCTGATCATCGCCCACCGCATGCGCACCGTAGCCAATGCCGATAAGGTGGTTGTACTCAAGGAGGGGCAGGTGGTCGAACAGGGCACCCCACAGGAGCTATTAAAGAAAAACGGCGGAGTATATAAGAATATGGTCGAATTGCAAACGCCGCATAACCGCGAATAGCCTGCTTGCTTTATGCAGAAAGAGATTAAATATGCAAGCATCACCAACAAACTAAAGGATTTTGTGAAGTGATATTTTATTTTCACGATAAAGTTGTCGGCTCTCGCTGGACAAACCATTACATCTTGTCCCGAATCTACCCACTAATGGGGATTGAAAGATGAACATATGGGTATTAACTTTGTGGCGGTATTAAAAGGGAATGATCATTGTTCTGGTTGCTTTTATTCTGCTGGCCGTTTATCTGTGGTAGGTAGCTTCAAAGAAAAAAGCAAAACGACTAATTTTAATGAAAGAGAAAAAGAAGAAGTCAAGCAAACGAATGCGTAAATGGCACAAGTGGTTGGGGCTGTTTTTCGCATTTTTTATTATCATGTTTTCCATTTCGGGAATATTGCTCAACCACCGGAAAGCGATTTCGGGATTAGATATTTCGCACTCTGTTCTGCCTAAAGACTACCGCTACGAAAATTGGAATAACGGCGCGGTAAAAGGAACTATCAGGTTGACGCCCGAATTGGTGTTGATGTACGGCGGCGGAGGGGTGTGGCTAACCGATACGCTCGGCTCACGTTTCGAGGCTTTTGTCGACGGAATGCCCAAAGGAGCCGATAACCGGATGATAAACAGCATGGTCCATACACCCAATGACGAGGTATTCGCCGTGGCCACTTTCGGATTGTACCGGTTGGATAAGGAGAATAATCTATGGCTGGATATCTCGGAGCGGATAGATTCACATGAACGTTTTTGCGATTTAGTCGTCAAAGGCGATTCGTTGATCTTGCTTACCCGTTCAAACATATTTGTTGCGACGGCTCCTTACGAACAGTTCGATAAAATAACCCTCGCTGTCCCCGACGATTACAAGCGCGAAGCTACGCTGTTCAGGACAATGTGGACATTGCACAGTGGCGAGCTTTTGGGGTTGGCTGGCAAATTGTTTGTTGATTTGTTGGGTATTGTCGTTATTGTATTAAGTGTTACGGGGGTGTTGCTTACCATTTTCCCGAAAATAGCAAAACGGCGCAGAAAGAAACAACTACCTACAAAGGCGCAGTCAGACGCTTATAAAGCCACGTTGAAATGGCATAACAAACCGGGCGTTATATTATTCGTTTTCTTTCTGATACTGACTGTTTCCGGCACTTTCCTTCGTCCGCCTTTGCTGATCGCCATTATACGGACAAAGGTGAAGACCATACCCGGCACTGTGTTGCATAAACCCAACGTTTGGTACGACAAATTGCGTACATTACGTTACGATGCTTTTGAAAAAGATTGGATATTGTATTCGTCCGACGGTTTTTTTAGCCTCAAAGACTTGGAGGGTACGCCCGTGAAGATGAGAAAAATACCACCCATTAGCATTATGGGAGTCAATGTGTTGGAACAAACCGATACGACGACCTGGCTGGCAGGGTCATTCAGCGGGATATATTATTGGGATAGGCAGACAGGCGAGAGTCTCGACGCTTATACGATGAAGAAAGTAGCGCCCCGCCGTCCCGGTCCCCCTACATTAAGCAATGCCGTTAGCGGTTATTCGTCCGATTTCGGCGACAAGCAGGTGGTGTTCGATTATTCCAAAGGTGCCAAACTGCTTCATTCGGACGAGCCTTTTATCCCGATGCCCGTTTTTATCCGTAAAGAGGGAAAGATGTCGTTGTGGCATCTGAGCCTTGAAGTACACGTCGGACGGATTTATAAACCTCTTTTGGGCGTGCTTACCGATTTGTTTATCTTCCTGTCGGGGGTGATATTCACCACCATTCTTGTTTCGGGCTACATTGTTTACCGCCGGCGCCATAAAAAGAGAAAACGGGGTTAGCGGTGTTATTGGGCCCCTTTCATGAAATTGCCGTATACTTACTCTTTTACAATGCCGACCAGTTCCACTTCAAAAACCAGCGTGGTGTAGGCTTCGATATTGCCCTGTTTTGTGGCTCCATATCCCAGTTTCCATGGAATCCAGATTTCCCATTTGTCGCCGACCTGCATATGTTGCAGGGCGGTAGAGAAACCGTCTACAAATTGATTTACCTTCAGGGTAAGGAAAGTATTCCTCTCTGTGGAATCGAAAACCACTTTGTTGTAAATGGTGTTCCCCTGGTCATCTTTATAAGTATCTTCCAAGCGTGACCAGTCGCGTTTGAACCAACCGGTATAGCGTACCTTTACCGTCTCGTTGAAAAAAGGCGTGGCTCCGTTTCCCGATTCGATCACCGTATACATGATGAAGCCCTGTTTCGATGCGGATTCGATTTTTTCATATGCTGGATCATTGGCAATTGTATTGAACTGCGCCTCATTGTCGAGTTTCCATTTGTCGTCGAACGTTTCCGTCTTGTCGCATGAGGCAAAAAGAATAGCTGCGCAGAGGCTGATGATCAGGGATAGTTGTTTCTTCATTGTTGTGGTTTTTTATGCTGACAGTTGTTTCAGCAAATTTTTCATATCGGTTTTTTCGGCAATAGTCCGCTGCAGTAAATCGATGGAGACCCTTTCCTGTTCCATCGTGTCGCGATAACGGACGGTTACCGTGTGGTCTTCGAGCGTCTGGTGGTCGATAGTGGCGCAGAAAGGGGTTCCGATGGCGTCCTGGCGGCGGTAGCGCTTGCCGATGCTGTCTTTCTCATCGTATTGACAGGCGAAGCTGAATTTGAGGTCATTCATGATCTCACGCGCTTTTTCGGGCAGCCCGTCCTTTTTCACCAGCGGGAGTATAGCCAGCTTGACCGGTGCAAGGGTAGGGGGGAGCTTCAGCAGTACGCGGGTCTCACCGTCTTCCAGTGTCTCTTCGTGGTAAGAGGCGGCCAGAACAGAGAGAAACATCCTGTCCACTCCGATGGAGGTTTCCACCACATAGGGTACGTACGATTTTCCCTGTTCCGGATCGAAGTACTGCATTTTCTTGCCGGAATATTTTTCGTGCTGGCTCAGGTCGAAGTCGGTGCGCGAGTGAATACCCTCTACCTCCTTGAAGCCGAACGGCATCTCGAACTCGATGTCGGTGGCGGCATTGGCATAGTGCGCCAGTTTGTCGTGATCGTGAAACCGGTATTTTTCCCCACCGAAGCCCAGTGCCTGGTGCCATTTCATGCGGAGCTGTTTCCAATGCTCAAACCATTGCAGCTCCTCACCGGGGGTAACGAAGAACTGCATCTCCATCTGTTCGAATTCCCGCATACGGAAGATGAACTGACGGGCTACGATCTCATTGCGGAACGCTTTCCCGATCTGGGCGATACCGAAGGGAATCTTCATCCGCCCGGTTTTCTGTACGTTCAGGAAGTTCACGAAGATACCCTGCGCTGTTTCGGGACGCAGATAAACTTTCATGGCGCCGTCGGCCGTCGATCCCATCTCGGTGGAAAACATCAGGTTGAACTGCCGCACTTCCGTCCAGTTACGTGTTCCGCTCACGGGGCAGACAATTTCGCAATCGACAATGATCTGGCGAAGTTCTTCCAGATTATTGTCATTTAGTGCCTTGGCGAATCGGGTATGGATTTCGTCCCGTTTCTGCCGGTTTTCCAGCACGCGCGGATTGGTCTCACGGAACATCGCTTCGTCGAACTGGTCGCCAAACCGCTTCGCCGCTTTCTGCACCTCTTTCTCTATCTTTTCGTCGTATTTGGCCAGATGGTCTTCAATCAGCACATCAGCCCGATACCGTTTTTTACTGTCCCTGTTATCGATGAGCGGATCGTTGAAAGCATCCACATGTCCCGATGCCTTCCAGATGGTAGGATGCATAAAGATGGCAGAATCGATCCCTACCACATTCTCGTGCAGCAGCACCATGCTATCCCACCAGTATTTTTTAAGGTTGTTCTTGAGCTCTACACCCATCTGCCCGTAATCATATACGGCGCTCAATCCGTCATAAATTTCACTCGACTGGAATACATACCCATATTCCTTGCAATGCGATACCAGTTTCTTAAAAACGTCGTCCTGTGCCATAAATTTTGTCTGCATGCTTCCGGTCTGCACGGTAACAGCCTTTCACCTGCGTTACATATTAATTTCTATATATTCACTATTTCAACCTGCAAAGTAAGCTTTTTTTTTCTATATTTTTGCTATCATTCTTCTTAAAGATAAATAATGATAGGGCCGGGACAAATGCTACGGAGAAAAATCGTACATTTGCAATTGGAATATACGATTACTATCGTGTCAATAATAAAAACCGCCGGATAATCTATCCGGCGTGCTGTTGATACTTTTCACTTTTCGTTATTCACTATTAGTTTTTCTACGACCAATCTTCAAAATTTTCAGGGAAATATGGCAGGAGGAATGAAAACATTGGCAAAGGAGACTGTTTTCTACGGTATGGGGAGCGTCCTGCCTAAACTTCTCAGCTGGTTGTTATCCCTCTACTGGGCCTTCGCACTGCCGGAGATTTCTGATATAGGTGTGTTGGGTAACTTCTACGCTTGGGTAGCACTTTTGCAGGTGATACTCACTTATGGCATGGAGACCGGTTTCTTTCGGTATGCCAATAAAGAGAAGGATTCCGTAAGAGTTTTCTCTACCTCTTTTATCAGTATTGCTTTCACTACATTGCTTTTCTTTGTGTCGGCACTTTTATTGTTAGAGCCAGCCGCTTTTGCACTGGGTGGTGCAGCCATGAAACCCCATTACCTGCTAATGTTGGTAATTATTCTCTGTTTCGATGTGCTGGGCACTATTCCGTTTGCCAGTCTTCGCTTCAAAAAACGTCCTATTCGATTTGCAGCGATCAAGATGGCCAATGTCGTGCTGACTATCGTTCTCAATCTTTTCTTTTTCCTGGTATGTCCGTGGTTGCAAACACTATTTCCCGATGTGTTTTCTTGGTTTGATCTCAGCCGTGGAGTAGATTATGTACTGATATCCAACCTCACTGCTTCGGTCATCCAATTTCTGATGGTGTTACCAGAGTTGAAGGTCAGGTTTACGTTCGACCGGCTATTGTTACGCCAAATGTTACGTTACTCATTTCCCATTCTTATTCTGGGAATAGCGGGTATATTGAATCAGACGGTGGCTCAGATCATCTTTCCCTGGGTCTATCCTGATCAGACTATGGCGTTTACGGAATTGGGTATTTATACACAAAATATCAAGATCGCAGTTATCATGGTGATGTTTACCCAGGCTTTCCGTTACGCTTTTGAGCCCTTTATATTCGCAAGGAACAAGGGGGCGGCTGATGACCGCCAGTCATTCAGTGATGCCACCAAATATTTTATTATTTTAGGATTACTTATCTTTCTGGTAACTGTAGGCTATATTGATATTATCAAGGGGTTGCTCCCGGTACCGTATCATGTGGGGCTGAAAGTGGTGCCTATTATGCTACTGGGAGATCTCTTTTTAGGTGTATATTTCAATCTTTCATTGTGGTATAAGCTTACCGACAAGACCCGCTGGGGAGCGTATATGTCTATCCTTGGCTTTGCTGTCGCCATAGCAATCAATATCCTCTTTATTCCCCGGTTCGGCTACATGGCCTGTGCGTGGGCATCATTTATTGCCAACCTTACCATGATGCTCTTATCTTATTTCTTAGGACAAAAAAATTATCCTATCCCGTATAATCTCAGGTCGGCAGGATTCTTTTTCCTGCTGTCGATAATCCTCTTCGCGGGGATTACACTGACGTATAATAATATACCCGGTTTATGGCTCCGGCTGCTGATCAATACGCTGTTGATCGCGGTATATCTCCTTGCAGTTGTCAGGAAGGAATTGCCTTTGCGAGAATTGCCGGTGATCGGGAAGTGGTTTCGTTGATGTGGAGATTTGGAAGGTGAAAAGGTGGGAAGGTTGATGTGATAATGTGCTTCGCACAATAAAGGATGGAAGGTAAGGGTTTGATGATGAGTTTGGAATCTGAAATTTAGAATTTGGAATACGGAAAATAATAATATAAAGTTAATAATAAGGTAATCAGAAGTCTGCCTAAAAAATAATAGAGTGGCAGACGTGTGCAAAAAGAAGGTAATTTATGAAGAAATTAGGTTTGGTAGTCGCAATATTTCTTGCGGCGTTGACGGCGAAAGCCGATGAGGGTATGTGGTTGCTCAAAGAGTTGAACAGCGAGAGTATTGCCCGTATGAAGGAGTTGGGATTTACTTTTCCCGTGGATCAATTATATGATGAGAGCAAATCGTCACTGAAAGATGCGGTGGTGATCTTCGGCGGGGGATGTACCGGTGTAGCGGTTTCCGGCCAGGGACTGATATTAACCAATCACCATTGCGGATACGGAGCTATCCAAAAATTGAGCGCGGTGGAGCATGACTACCTGAAAGACGGGTTTGCTGCGAAATACCAGAGCGATGAACTGCCTGCCGACGGGCTGACTGTGTCATTCCTGAGATCAATGACGGATGTGACGGACCAGATCATACCCCATGTGCCTTCCGTACTCAGTGAAATACAACGTGAACGGGCTATCGACTCCCTCTCTACCGCACTGATAGCGGAATATGAGGAAGATCCTTTCACTCATGCCCGTATAGTTCCCTTCTACTCCCGCAATAAATATTATGTAGTGCTGTATGACGAGTTTCGGGATGTACGTCTTGTTACGGCTCCTCCGTCTTCGGTAGGTAAGTTCGGGGGAGATACCGACAACTGGATGTGGCCGCGCCATACGGGCGATTTCTCGGTATTCCGTGTCTATGCCGATAAGGACAACCGCCCGGCCAACTACAGTAGCGAAAATGAGCCTTATAAACCTAAATATGTAATGCCCGTATCATTAGAAGGTGTAACCGATGGCGATTATGCAATGACGGTAGGTTATCCCGGCAGTACGCAGCGTTATATGTCGTCGTGGGGGATCCGCCAGCGGATGGAGTCGGAGAACAAACCCCGCATCGAGGTGAGAGGGGCCAAACAGGATATCTGGTGGGATGCGATGACCCAAAACGATACCATCCGTATCAAATACGCAAATAAATATGCCGGCAGCTCCAATTACTGGAAGAACTCCATGGGGATGAACGAAGCGCTTACTAATCTGGCAGTGCTGCCCGAAAAAGAAAAGCTGGAGGCAAGATTGGCCGAATGGATCGACAGTAATCCCGTCCGCCAGACCAGATACGGCAATACGCTTGCCACGTTGGAAGAAGCTTATAGCGGCTCCGGCGACCTGGCGCTTTATACTACTTATTTCTTAGAAACATTTAACAACGGAATTGAATTGATCCGGTTTGCCAATACCATCCTGCAGTTCGACAGCGACGGGACCGAAGAAGACAAACAGGATTTTATCAACGACCGCTTCATCGAGTCGTATAAAAATTATGAACCGGCGCTTGATAGGAAAGTGCTTCCCATACTGATGAAACTCTATGCCGAACGTGTTCCCAAACAATATCATCCTGATATTTATCAAAAGGTGGAAGAGGAGTTCGGCGGAGATTACGAACAATATGCCGACTGGCTGTTTGCCAACTCGCGGTTCACATCATTAGAAGAGTTGCTGGGGCTACTGAAGACGGCAGATACCCAAACACTCACCCAGGATCCGGCCATGGAACTGGCGTTGTCGACCGCCGATATGGGTTATGAACTGTCGGGACAGATGATGCCCGCCTATGAAAAGATGCTCAGGGGAGAGCGTGAGTTTATGGCTGCCCTTATGGAGATGGATGCCGACAAAACTTTCTACCCCGATGCCAACTTCACCCAGCGGATGAGTTACGGAACAGTGAGCGGATATCAACCGCGCGACGCCGTATGGTATGATTATTACACTACCTCAAAGGGTATATTGGAAAAACAGAAACCGGGTGATCCCGAGTTCAATGTGCAGGAATATATCCTGGATTCCATTCGTTCCGGCGATTTCGATCGTTATGCTGACCCCGAAGGAGTGATGAGGGTGAATGTGTTGTCGAACAATGATATTACCGGAGGAAATTCCGGCAGTCCCGTATTGAACGGGAATGCAGAACTGATCGGGCTGGCATTCGACGGAAACTGGGAATCACTCAGTGGAGACATCCTCTTTGAACCGGAAATGCAACGCGTGATCAGCGTGGATATCCGTTACGTATTGTATATCATCGATAAGGTGATGGGTGCGTCGCATATTATTGAAGAGTTGAAGATCGCAGAGAAGTAGAACCCCGGAAATTAGAACTGAGAACTAAGACTTGAAAAGTCTGAAATAAGAAGTAAGACAACAGAATTTGAGAAGCATAAAGAGCCCCTCATTAGCAGTGAACTGCCGGTGAGGGGCTGATTGTTGGAGTATGATTCCACACGTGGATTATGATCTATAAAAAATCATAGAAGATTGAGCGGACTTTTTATTTTCAATTTAGCAGCATCGGTAACATGAGTATAGATTTCAGTTGTTTTAACAGAACTGTGTCTGAGTAATTGTTGAATATCCCGGATGTCTGTGAAAAAAATTAAACTTTTACTTTCCCTACTAACTTTTGTGCTTTTTTCGCCGCCGAATGTGTTTCATATTCGTTTTTATTTTGTAAGTTAGCTCTGTGAAAACACATCGGCTCACTGTCGTGCTAAACTGAACATTTCGTCCATTTTATCCGCCACTTCGCCAATGCGTTTTCTGTTAAGCGGTATCCACAATGGACAGCGGTAGTTCAACTAACAAGAAGTGTAATTTCCGAAAAAACAATGTCAAATATTATTGGACAATATGAAACACTTACTTTTATCATTCTTTTTTGTTGCTTTTCTGTCTTGTGACCACGCAACGAACTCCACGAAAAACTGTTTGCCCAAAGAAAAGGAAAAATCGCTTGTAGCCTTAGGGCAACTTTGGGGGTTTCTAAAATACCACTACCCTATAGTAGCTGAAGGAAAATTGGATTGGGACAAGGAATTGATAGAAATTATTCCCACTATTATGAATACGCAAGATGAGGAGGGATGGAAAATTATCTTGGATAATTGGATAGATAGCCTGCCGCCAGTAGAGGTTACACAAAAAGATTCAATTCCATTGTCAAGGGTCAAAGTGAAGGCTGATTATGGGAAACTGTTCAATACAGCATATCTTCACCAAAAAACGATTGATAAATTACAATTTATTTTAGATAATACGCAAATCAGAGAAAATCACTTCATTAAATTAAATTATCGACGAACCTCAAATGAACCGTTTGTAATAATAACCAATGAAACGACTTACGAAGATATGGCATTTCCTGAGTTACCCTATCGTATTCTGGCATTATTCAGATATTGGAATATTGTCAATTATTTTTTCCCTTATCGCGAACTATGCGATACAAAATGGTCGGAGGTTTTGCCTGAAATGTTGCCTGAATTTGTCTGTGCTGAAAATCAAAAGGAATACACGCTGGCCTGTCTGAAACTTAGTGCCAAAATTGACGATTCACATGGAGGTATTCGGCATAATGACACTACAATGTTTTATGAAATATATGGACGACGCAAAGTCCCATTTGAAACCAGATTCATTGAGAATAAATTAGTAGTATTATCATTTTCAAGTGATTATGCCGGTATCGAAAAAGAAATTTCAGTTGGGGATATTATTACAACAATCAATGGAGAGAAAGTTGAAACGGTTGTTGAACGTCTATTGCCGTACACGCCAGCTTCAAATTATGAAGTAAAATTAAGAAATATTGCAATGACAATTTTGCAGACAAACGACAACTTTCTCCGTTTAAATTTTCTACAAAACGGGAAATCTGTAAATAAAAAGATACAAACATACGACATAAAAAACTTGAAAATACCAAATTATTACAGCCCAAAACCAAACGAAAAAGGTTACAAGATAATTCAAGACTCTATTGGTTACATATTTCCTGCGAATTGTAAGCAAGAGGAGCGAGAAAGTGAGGTTGCCCGAATCATGTCTAATACAAAAGGGCTAGTTATTGATTTACGGTGCTACCCTTCTGATTATAATGCGACGGCCATTGCACCCTATTTGATGAAAGATTGGGGATATTATAGCAGAAAAAGTTTAAGTAATATTTCCATGCCAGGTTATTTTTTGATTGACAACGAAAAATCTCCTCCAAGCAGTGAAATAGGAAGTTATCCCTATAAAGTAGTAATAATAGTAAATGAATACACGCAAAGTTCGGCTGAAGACCATACTTTTTTCTACTATCTTGCACCACAGGTTACAATAATAGGCAGTACAACTGCAGGAGCCAATGGAGCTGTATTTTTGTTCCCTCTTCCTGGC
>NZ_CALNAT010000046.1 GCF_937873925.1 uncultured Proteiniphilum sp.
ATCTGGTGCCGAGAGGCGTGGGGGTTCGAGTCCCTTCAGCCGCACGCAAGAAAATCGAATGATTCATTAAGTCCCTGAAAGTAAATATACTCTTAGGGATTTTTTTTGTCCTCTGCTCCTACATATCCCGCTAAAATTCTTATCTTTGAAGGTAAAATAAAAACCATTCTAAATAGCGGGATATTATACCAAAAGCATTATGAGTGAAGGATCTAATTTGATAAAAGTAGAATTCGTTTATCTTCCCGTCATCAATTTCGTATTCCAGCAAAATCGTGTTTCCGTCATCCGTATTTTCACTATTGAAAATATTTCAGGAAAAGCATTGAACAATATTCGGGTGGAACTGACTTCTGAACCTGATTTTGCCGATACAGTTCCTTATCTGTTAGAGACTATTCCCATAGACGGAACAGTGAGGATAGATGATGTAAAATTGAAATTGTCAACCAATTTTTTCATTCAATTAACCGAACGATTGGCCGGAAATATATCGTTAAAAATTTATGTAGAAAATGTGATTGTTTTTCAGGAAGATTATTCTATTGATATATTGGCCTTCGACCAATGGAGTGGAATTTCGGTATTGCCGGAGATGTTATCCGCTTTCGTTACTCCCAATCATCCTGCTATTGTTTCAATACAGAGAAGAGCTGCTCATATCCTGGAACAGATGACCGGTAATCCGGCACTGGATGAATACCAAAGTAAAAACCCGAACCGGGTGAAAAACCAAATGGCGGCTATCTATAATGCAATTACAGAACAGGATGTTATATACAGTTCTGTTCCCGCAAGTTTTGAAAAATACGGACAGCGGATCAGAATGGCCGATAGTGTGATGTCGCATAAGATGGGAACATGCCTGGATATGGCGTTGCTGTATGCTTCTTGTCTGGAGGCTATTGGAATACATCCTTTGATTGTTGTTACACAGGGACATGCTTTTGCCGGAGGATGGCTGATACCGGATACTTTTCCCGATAGTGTGATTGACGATGGTTCGTTTCTGACAAAACGAACTGCCGAAGGGATTAATGAGATTATTTTGGTGGAAACGACTTGCATGAATAAGGGAAATGATTCCACTTTCGACCAGGCGGTAAAACGAGCAAACGATGCTATCAGGCGGATAAACGATTTTCTTTTGGCGTTAGATGTTAAACGTTCCCGATTTTCGGGAGTAAGGCCCCTGCCACAACGTATTTTGAATGGAGAGCATTGGCAAATAAAAGAGAATGGTAATACGTTTTCAGAAAAAGAGATCGTTAATCCCGAAGCTATTAATCCGTATGATTTATCAAATCTTTCCTCCAATATTCAAGTTACTAAGCAATTGATGTGGGAGCGGAAATTATTGGATTTGAGCTTGCGAAACAATTTGTTAAATACAAGAATAACCAGGAATACGCTTCAACTGATTTCTGCCGATCTGGATAAATTTGAAGATGCATTAGCCGATGGAAGCGAGTTCAGGCTTATGCCGAAACCTGCCGACTGGGACAATCCGTTGTATGATTTCGGAGTGTATCATTCCGTGGCTTCTTCTGATCCGGTTATTGAACTTATCAGATCGGAGATAGCACAGAAAAGACTAAGGACTTACCTGACAGAAACGGAATTGGACAAATCTTTAAAACATCTATACCGATCATCCAGATTATCGATTGAAGAGAACGGGGCCAATACCTTGTATATGGCACTCGGTTTACTCCGTTGGTACGAAACGCCTAATAGCGAGCGTCCGCGTTATGCCCCGCTTCTGTTATTTCCTGTTGAAATGATCCGGAAATCGGCGGCTAAAGGGTATATCATTCGTTCCCGAGAAGAAGATATTATCTTGAATATTACCTTGCTGGAGATGCTCAGGCAAAATTTCGGTATAAATGTTCCCGGTTTGGAATCGCTTCCACAAGACGGACGCGGCGTGAACGTGCGGCTCATCTATTCTATTTTCAGGAACAGCATTAAAAACCTGCCGAAATGGGATGTTGAAGAACAGGCTGTCCTGGGTATATTCTCTTTCAACAAATTTATCATGTGGAATGATATTCACAACAACGCGGATAAATTGATGGAGAATAAATTGGTATACAGTCTTGTTACCGGTAAAATTGAATTTGAAGTGGATGATACGCAGACAGATGCCTCGGAATTGGATAAAACCCTGACCCCGGCGGATCTTGTACTGCCTATAAGCGCCGATTCTTCCCAGTTGGAAGCCGTTTATGAAGCAATAAACGATAAAACCTACATTTTGCACGGTCCTCCCGGGACGGGAAAATCCCAAACCATCACCAATATAATAGCCAATGCCCTCTACCAGGGGAAAAGGGTACTTTTTGTCGCCGAGAAAATGGCGGCATTGTCAGTTGTTCAAAGTCGCTTGAAGGCTATTGGATTAGCTCCTTTCTGTCTGGAACTTCATTCGAATAAGGCAAAGAAAACAGATGTTCTGTCGCAGTTGAAAGAAACTACCGAAATTGTAAAATACCGTTCTCCTGAGAATTTCGCCCGCGACGCCAAACGTTTGTTCGACCTTCGTAAAGACCTGAATGTATATATCGAAGCGTTGCATAAGCCGTATCCGTTCGGATTATCTTTATATCAGGCCATAACGAAATATCTGCATTTGGAGACGGATGTTGAGTTGAAATTTCCACAATCCTTATTCCCTGATCTTACTGAAGATAAACTTCTTGAATGGCAGGACGCCGTCGATTTACTTGTAAGCGTGGGAAATGCCTGTGGGCACCCTTGTAATCACCCTCTGACCGGGATCAACATAGCAAGATATACATCTGAAGCGAAAGAGAAAGCTTCTGCTGTCTTACAGGAGGCCATTAAGGTTTTTTCGGATCTGAAAAAGCAAACAACGCTATTAAATACGCTGGCCGGAGATGCACCTGAAACAAAATATACCCGGGGGCAGTTTGATAGCGCGGCAACCCTTTTTGCTGTTTTACTTCAAATACCCGGGTTGACGCCGGCTTTATTGCACGAACATAAGCCGGAAGAGCTGTTCACGGAATGTAGAGAAGTGGTAATGCATGGAAAGGAGCGTGACCGGTATAAAAAAGAAATCCGACAACATTTCAGCGAAGATATCCTTACCATCGATGCCAAATCCCTATTGAATGCATGGAATAGGGCCACCGATAAATGGTATATCCCCCGGGTTTTGGGACAAAAGAAGGTGCGTGATCAATTGAAATTATATATTGATGGTGGTACAATTAAGCATACTGATATAAAGAACACACTTACAAACATTATCCAATACCAGCAGGAGCAGAAATTGGTGAATGACTATTCCCAAAAGTTGCAATTGCTGTTCGGGAAGTTTGCCAAGCAGGAAAATGAACAATGGGAGACGATCCTTCAAATAATCAGCGATTTTTCTTTATTAGACAATGCTGTGCTTGTTTTTACGAACGATATCGTGAAAGCCAATGAACTGAAGCAAAATATCGCCAGGCAGTTAGTGAGCGGAATAGATACTTTCAGGAAAGTACATGAGAAATCTTTCAATGAATTTAAAGGGTTACTGTGGCAACTCGAGAATGGATTATCCGACTTGTCGGGGGTATTGAATGTGGATGATACTATGCTAATAGGCAATGATACATTGTGGTTAGACAACGCTTTATCGCAGTTAAATAGTTGGCTTTCCCATATCGACAAGCTAAAAGACTGGTGTCAGTGGCTCACTGCAAAAGAGAGGGCGGCCGGACTTCAAATTGGATTTGTCGCTGATGAATACAGGGAGAAGAATATTCCGACGCATCAATTGAAAAACAGTTTTTTGAAAGGATTCTATCGTGCGGCTATTGACTATATTATTGCGCAAGAGTCGGGACTGGAACTTTTCAAAGGAGAATTATTCAATGATGTGATTTCAAAGTACAAGGAGTTGAACGATCATTTTGCAGAGATTACCAGGAAAGAGTTATATGCCAGATTGGCCGCGAATATCCCCTCGTTTACTATCGAGGCTACCCAGAATTCAGAAGTAGGGATATTGCAACGCAGTATCAGGAATAATGCGCGTGGCATGTCCATCCGTAATCTGTTCGATCAGATTCCTACTTTATTATCACGCATGTGTCCTTGCATGCTGATGAGTCCGATCTCGGTCGCGCAATATATCAATCCCGATGCCGACAAGTTTGATCTGATCATTTTCGACGAGGCTTCTCAAATGCCGACGTATGAGGCTGTGGGCGCTATTGCCAGGGGAAAGAACATGATCATTGTAGGTGATCCCAAGCAAATGCCTCCGACAAACTTTTTCTCTGTCAATAACGTGGATGAGGATAATCTGGATAAAGAAGATCTGGAGAGTATCCTGGACGATACTTTGGCGCTTTCTATCCCCTCCCGCTATCTGCTGTGGCATTACCGCAGTAAACATGAAAGCCTGATAGCGTTCAGCAATTCGGAGTATTATGATAATAAACTGCTTACTTTTCCCTCCCCTGATAATATCGAATCGAAAGTCCGCATGGTTCATATAGATGGGCTCTATGACATAGGGAGAAGCCGGCAGAACAGGAATGAGGCCGAAGCCGTAGTCAATGAGATCAAACGTCGTTTGTCCGATGAGGAATTAAGAAAAAAAAGTATTGGAGTAGTTACCTTTAGTGCAGTGCAACAGAATCTTATTGAAGACCTGTTGTCAGATCTGTTTGTTTTCAGACCTGATTTAGAGGTTATTGCCCTGGAATGCAAAGAGCCTCTGTTCATTAAGAATCTCGAAAATGTACAGGGAGATGAACGCGATGTCATTCTATTTTCCGTGGGATATGGCCCGGACGCGGAAGGCCGGGTGAGTATGAACTTCGGGCCATTAAACCGTAATGGAGGGGAGAGGCGTCTGAATGTGGCTGTCTCCCGCGCAAGGTATGAAATGATCATTTTCTCATCACTGCGTTCCGATCAGATCGATTTGAACCGCACCTCTGCCATAGGTGTCAAAAGCCTGAAACGTTTTCTCGAGTTTGCGGAAAAGGGAGAGCGGCTGAATAGGGAGCGGCAGTTGGCTATAACCAAAGACGCTTCAATTGAATATCTTGTTGCCGAAAAATTGAGGGAAATAGGATATGAGGTGCATACAAATATCGGTACTTCCGGCTATAAGATTGATATTGCCGTTGTGGATGAGAATAATCCCGGTAACTATATTTTAGGTATCATTTGTGATGGTGAAAATTATAAAAGGACAAAAACGACCAGGGATAGGGAAGTTGTGCAGAACAGTGTACTGCGTATGTTGGGATGGAATATATGCCGTGTATGGACGCTCGATTGGTGGGAGGATCCCACGAAAGTAATGATCATGATTGAATCTGCCATCGAAAATGCTAAAAAGAGAATCACTGAACCGGTCATAGCCAAAAAACAAGATGAAAAAGTGTTGGTTACGGGTGATGAAGAGGGGCTGATCAAAAATAATTTTGCGGATCGGGGAGTGATGCCGGAAAAACCAAATACAATGGCGAAAGACCCGGTTGTAATGAAAGAAGAGTCAATCGTAATGCAGGAAGAGCCAATAAAAACAGAAGAATCCGATATACATGATATATATGTGTATGCAAATCTTCCAAAAGTACCATTTCCTTCAGAATCATTTCTTTTTCCTCACAATGAGAGTTACATTGTAAGACAGATACAGATAGTTCTTGAAGCGGAAGCCCCAATAAGCCGCTCTCTGTTGTGTAAACGTGTGCTTAACTCCTGGGGAATTTCCCGTTTAGGATCACGGATAGATGCATATTTTAATGAGTTGTTTACTAAAGTTGAATACTATCAAAAAAGAGACGACGAATCTATCTTCTTTTGGAGAAGTGAAGAGCAGATGATCTTATATGATACTTTCAGGCCGGTATCGGAACGTACTGCACTTGATTTGGCACCTGATGAAGTGGCGAATGCGATGAAATATTTATTGAGATCACAAATCAGCCTTCCGACAAAAGATTTGGCACGTATTACAGCACAGCTTTTCGGTTTTGCCAGAACAGGTAATAACGTAGATTATGCTATGTATCAGGGTATACGGGAAGCTGTAAGGCGGGGTTATATAAAAGTGGAAAAAGGGCGGGCTATTATTTTGTAAAATAGCTGTTTTGAAATCAGTAAGAATATTTCCGCCAAAATGTAGGAAAATAAAAAATTGAATGCAGGATTAATAAGTAAAAGATGTATTGATGAGTAATAATCAAGGAAATATCATTATCTATCAAGCTGGAGACGGGCATACCCGTATTGAGGTGAAGATGGAAGACGAAACTGTATGGTTGACGCAAGCGCAAATAGCCATATTGTTTGATGTAGATCGATCGGTGGTTACTAAGCATTTAGGTAATATATTTGAAGAAGGAGAATTAGACAAAGATTCAGTATGTGCAAAATTTGCACATACTGCCGAAGATGGGAAAACATATCAAACCCAGTTTTATAATCTGGATGCTATTATCTCTGTTGGCTATCGTATTAAATCCATTGTAGCTACACATTTCCGTCGTTGGGCCACCGAACGTTTGAAAGAGTATATGATCAAGGGCTTTACGATGGATGATGAACGCCTCAAACAATTAGGCGGAGGAAATTATTGGAAAGAACTACTCGATCGGATCCGGGATATTCGTTCTTCCGAGAAAGTGCTTTATCGTCAGGTGCTCGACCTTTATGCTACAAGTGTGGATTATGATCCTAAATCTGATGTTTCCATTCAATTTTTCAAGATTGTTCAGAATAAATTGCACTTCGCTGCACACGGGCACACTGCTGCGGAAGTTATCTATGAACGGGCAGATGCTGATAAGCCATTCATGGGGTTGACTACATTCTCTGGAGATCTTCCCACAAGCAAAGATATAACTGTTGCAAAAAATTACCTGACGGCTGACGAGCTTAAAATATTGAACAATCTTGTTTCCGGGTATTTCGACTTTGCGGAAATTCAAGCTATGCGGCGTAATCCAATGTATATGTCGGACTATGTTAATCAGTTGGATAATATTCTTTCTTCAACCGGAGAAAAGTTATTGGCCGATGCCGGTAGTGTCAGTCATCAACAAGCGATGGAGAAAGCAAAAGCTGAGTATAGAAAATATCAGGTGAAAACTGTATCTTCTGTTGAGCAAGCCTATCTGGATGCTATTAAGCAATTGGAAAGAAAGGCTAATAAGAAAAAAGATAGAAAAGACGAGTAAAAGTTATCTGACAGTATAAATCACAATTTGTGATCTTAAACCAAAATATTAATACTGACTGATAACGAGTTCCAAAACTTGAAGTCACAATTTGTGACTTCAAGTTGGGGGGCGTCCGTAAACTTCCAAATGCTTTTACAGAATTATTTATAAGGTATAATATATGGACATAAAACAAATCAAAAAAGAAAAAGAAGAGAAATTGATTGAACTGGTCTCTAATTTCTGTCAGGAGAAACTAAATGAGGAATACAAACAGCTTTGTATTGAACTGGTTCAAAAATTAGGGCGTAAGAGAAATGTCCCTTTCTTGACCGGAAAAATGGAAATATGGGCAGCCTCTGTCATATATACAGTTGGTAATCTGAACTTCCTTTTCGACAAATCTTTTGAGCCCTATATTCCATCAAGTGATATTCATAATTATTTCGGCACAAAAAGCTCAACAATAGGAGCCAAGTCTAAATTGATTCGCGATATGCTGAAATTAGACAGAATCTTCAATAATGAATTTGCAACCGGAGATATGGTTGATAGTAACCCATTTAATCAGTTCGTTATGGTTGATGATATGATTCTACCAATTGAATCGTTGCCGGAAGAATACCAACAGATGGTTAGGGAGGCCCGTGCGAGAGGAGAAGATATTTCTTTCCAGACAAATGGATAAAAAGTATGAGCAAAAACTATCTACTAAGGGAATGGAAATTGTCAGACAAGGAATCTCTTGCTGAAAATGCCAACAATATAAACATTTGGAACAATGTAAGGGATTATTTCCCTTACCCATATACGGTTGAGGATGGGGAGCAGTTTATCAATATGGTTTTAAGTAAAGAACCACCCTTTACTGATTTTGCGATTGACGTTGACGGAAAAGCTGTCGGAGGAATCGGAATTGTTTTAAACTCAGATGTAGAACGGATAAGCGCCGAGATCGGCTATTGGTTGGGAGAATATTACTGGAACAGAGGAATCATGACAAATGTTGTGGAAGAAATGGTTGATTACGCTTTCTCTCATTTTCCGATAAAGAAGTTGTACGCACCTGTTTTCGATTTTAATAGAGCCTCACAACGGGTTCTGGAAAAAGCCGGATTTGAAAAGGAAGCTGTGCTGAAACAGGCTGCCATCAAAAACGGTAAAATCATAGATTTGCATTATTACGGATTAATCAGAATATAAAATGAAAATTATATCGGTTCGGGAAAACCCCGAATACAAGGAAAAAGCGATTCGTTTTTTCCAACAAAGCTGGATTACGGTATCGCCAGTTATATACGAAGACAGTATAAGCCACAGTCTAAACGCAGAGAGTCCTCTGCCACAATGGTATTTGCTGGAAAAAGAAGGTGGAATTATAGGATGTGCCGGACTTATCACAAACGATTTTATCAGTCGGATGGATTTGTATCCGTGGATTTGCGCAGTATTTATTTCGGAGCAACAAAGAGGAAACAACTATGCGGAACTTCTGATTAACAAGGCAAAAGATGATTCTAAAAGATTCGGATTCAGAAATTTGTATTTATCTACCGATCATGTCGGTTATTATGAGAAATTTGGGTTCAACTATATCGGACAGGGATATCACCCTTGGAATGAAGAGTCAAGGATATATCAGATAGAATTGTAAAATATGAAAATAGGCTTCTTTCAATACGATATTATATGGCGTGACAGGGATGCCAATCTAACTTATATAAGAGAGAGAATAAAAGATTCCGCTTTCGATTTATTGGTGTTACCCGAACTATTTACCAGTGGGTTTGCATTTGATTCGAAAGATGAATTAATACCTTTTGGTGAAAATCTGAATGATAGCTATACACTCAATTATCTCACAGATTTGATGAAGGATTGCGGGGGATATATAACGGGATCAATACCTGAATTGTGTGGAACCCAATTATATAATACCTCGATTATTGTGGGAGCCGAAGGTTTGGTCGTTTCTTACAGGAAGATCCATTTGCCTGATTATGAAAAGCGAGCTTTTACAGCAGGGAATGAAGCCATCGCTTGTAAATGTAATGATATGAAAGTAGGATTAACTATTTGTTTTGATGCTTGGTTCGCATCATTAAGTTCCAAATTGAAATCACAGGAAGTCGATATTATTTGCCATTCTGCCTGTTTCGGAGGCGAGGTTACACCGGCTATCATTCCTATCCGGGCATTGGAAAATCAATGTTATTAAATCATCCTGCATTTGGGAGTTTGATAACGAAAGATTTTGTTTCGGAACATGCGAAGTATGATATTGAGATAAAAAGCTGAAAATATAGAAGAAAGTTATAGCTTTTATAAGAACGGATTGGGCTGTCGGGTTTTCTAATCCTTCGGCCAATAGATTGGGATTTACAGATTATAACCCACAATAAATTAAATTAATCATGGAAGAAAAAATTTGTCAGAGCTGCGGTATGAATATGAAATCCGCAGGAGATTTCGGCACGAATGCCGACGGAACAAGAAACGAGGAGTACTGCCATTATTGTTATCAGAACGGAGCTTTTACCCGTGACGTGACAATGGAAGATATGCTGGAGACAAACCTGAAATACCTCGACCACTGGAATAAAGAGACGGGAAATAATTTTACGCCCGATGAAGCACGTCCGATTCTTCGTGAGTTTCTATTAACATTGAAACGCTGGAATAAAGAGTAAAGATGAAACTAAAAGACTTGTCCATAGAAGAAAGTGTTGTTACGGCTATGGATGGAGACGATGCAGAAATATTTCCGTATCTTCCTTACATATTGCAGGATTTTTGGGAAATAGGCTCCTCGCCTTCGGATATGATAGAGCTGATTGAAAAGCATACAAACGATTACTCCGGTTTAAAAGTCCTGGACTTAGGTTGCGGCAAAGGAGCCGTGTCGATACGAATTGCCGAAAAATTGGAATCTAAGTGTTGGGGATTTGACGGAGTCTGTGAATTTATTGAAGAAGCCAATCGAAAAGCGAAAGAATATAAGGTTAAATCCTTATGTCATTTTGAAAAAGCAGATATAAGAGACAAGATAAATGAACTTCGCCGGTTCGATGTCATTATTCTGGGAGCTATCGGGCAAGTCTTCGGCGATTACTATGCCACTTTGACCAAACTCAAAAACTGCCTGGAACCCAATGGCATTATTTTAATCGACGATGCTTATATTGATGATTTAAGTACATTTAATTATTCCGCGTTGTTCAAAAAGAATGAATTGTTAAGACAAATATCCGAAGCAGGAATGGAGTTGATTGACGAAAAGATCGCGAGCGATCCGGAAGAAATAAAATCGGAGCACGAACAGGAATTTGATTATATCACATTCAGATGCAATGAACTGATAAAGAAACATCCTGAACAAAAATCATTGTTTGAGAATTACATGAAAAAGCAGCGTGAAGAATATGAGGTTTTAGAGAACTGTGTGGTTTGTTTGACAATGGTGATAAAAGAGAAATAATGAATAAAGAATAAAAACCGCAATAAACCATGAGGAGAATTATATCACTATTTATCTTAAGTATTATCCTTTTAGGATGTAAAGAAGCAAAATCAAAAAAGGAAGTATATCAGTCGGAAAAGTTGCTGATAACCCAAATCTCAGAACATGTTTATGAACATATATCCTATCTTGAGACCGAAAGTTTCGGGAAAGTTCCGTGCAACGGAATGATTGTTTGTAACAAAAACGAAGCTGTTGTTTTTGATACGTCAACCGATAATGAATCTTCCTCTGAATTGATTGATTGGATAACAAGTACGCTACAATGCAAGATTAAGGCAATTATTCCTACTCATTATCATGTCGACAATTTAGGCGGATTAGATGAGTTCCATAGTCAAGGAATACCTTCTTATGCCTATCAAAAGACAATCCAAATAGCAAAAAAGTATGGACTTCCGGTTCCACAACAGGGATTCGATCCATTCCTCGAATTGGAAGTAGGGGGAGAAAGAGTATATGTGGATTTTTTAGGGGAAGGACATACTTGCGATAATGTTATCGGATATTTCCCTCTGGAAGATATTATGTTTGGCGGCTGCCTTATCAAAGAGGTTGGGGCTGGAAAAGGAAACCTTGCGGAAGCGAATCCTGACGAATGGTCCGAAACAGTAAAGCGTGTCAAAGCAAAATATCCGAACACTAAAATAGCTATCCCCGGACATGGCAAATCCGGAGGAATGGAACTGTTCGATTATACAATCACACTGTTCGAATGACAAAGAATGCTATTGAACCCAAGTCGAAGATGTGGAATCTGTGGCATGGCTGCCATAAGCTAAGCGCTGGTTGTAAGCATTGCTATGTTTACCGGGGTGATTCAAAACGGGACGTTGACAGTAGTATTATTACCAAAACAAAGAATTTTGATTTACCTGTGCAGAAAAAGCGGAACGGAGAATACAAAATCCCTTCGGGAACGATGGTTTACACTTGTTTCACTTCCGACTTCTTTTTGGAGGATACCGATCCCTGGCGTGCGGAAGCATGGGAAATGATACGTCTTCGAAATGATTTGAAATTTATGATGATAACCAAGCGTATCGACCGTTTGCATGAATCATTGCCTGAAGATTGGGGCGACGGCTATGATCATGTAACCATTTGCTGTACGGTTGAGAATCAGGACAGAGCGGATTATCGCCTGCCTATCTATAAAACGGCACCCATAAAACACAAAGTCATTATTTGCGAACCGCTTTTGGAAGGCATAGATTTATCCTCATACAATATCGGTTCATGGGTTGAGCAAGTGGTTGCCGGAGGGGAATCAGGATACGGTGCCCGTGCCTGTAATTTCGATTGGATCATAGATTTACGCAACCTGTGTACCGGACAGAATGTTTCGTTCTGGTTCAAACAAACCGGAGCCAGGTTCGTCAAAGACGGAAAACTATACCACATAGACCGTCGTTTACAACATTCGCAGGCTCGCAAGGCAGGAATTAATTTTAATGCAATAAAATGATAGGAAAAAATGTATTATCTTTACCCCGTTAAAATAATTGTAAAATAATCCGGCTATCCGGCTCTATAAGGGGTTAGGTTTCAAGATAATTGCTGAGAATGAAGGATTATATCATGTTGCTTCTTTTGAAATAATCCTTCTTATTTTCAGTGAGCTTAAAAAGATGCCTGTTTATAAAAGTCCTGCAGCAATTGATAAGCCCTGAGCGTACTGTCTGTGTTCAGATAGTTGTTCCGGATCTTCCTGTATTTTTCCAGCACTTTCTCCGACCGGTAATAAATGACAGAATCTGTGGCCAATGTAGGTGTATGATCTTCCGGATAGGCGTAGGTAAAGGATCCTGCTCCCCTTGCATATACCGGTATCTGGAAAAATTTCCGAGGTAGAAGCTTCTTGGTTTTGGAAGATTCAAGCGCAGCTTCCACAAAGAAGTCGACGGCATAATCGGGATATCCGAACAGATAGCCGTATCCTCTGTATCGTTCATAGCGGTCTGCATTTTCAATCGTACTGACCACGGTCG
Organism: uncultured Proteiniphilum sp.; assembly: GCF_937873925.1. Classification (GTDB taxonomy): domain Bacteria; phylum Bacteroidota; class Bacteroidia; order Bacteroidales; family Dysgonomonadaceae; genus Proteiniphilum. The sequence continues at coordinate 12,711 of NZ_CALNAT010000046.1, forward strand.
CAGGATCGGCTCCGGGAACCAGTCCGAACTGGCCGAAAAAACTTTCTTTTACCCGCAGAAGGCTGTCCAGCGAACTCATCCTGACAATGCTTAACTGTAACAACCGAATGCTGTCCTGGGCTGATTTATAAGGCACCAGTACAAATTTCAGATCAGGAAAATCCAGCCGGTTGACCGCCTGTTGGATAGCATATAATCGATCTAAATGGTTTCCTTGCTTCTTCCGGTCGACAATATCGCCACTTGTTTGTTTTACACTGTCCGTATTGGCCAAAGGAAAACGGTACAGTCTTACCGAACTCATGGGTTTCACATTGCCCAACAGGGTGTACAGCGCCTCATAATCGAGGGCAGACTGCAGAATGGAATCGACGAGTTGTTGTTCCTGAAAACGGATAGTCGTCTCGATACCCGGCGGGATCACTTGCTGCTTGCTTTTACAGGACAGAACAAGGGATAAAAGGAGTAAAAACGCTAAATAGGAATATTTCTTCATTTGTCTTTGTTTATAAAGTTGGTTTAGTACCTTGCCCCTTTGGGATGGAAACTAAAAATTCCTTATTTGATACCCTCGGCGCTTGCTTCGGGAGCATTTATTGACCGGATAATCTGTTCATCGATTTTTTTATTTCGGAAAGCACGGTTTCGTTCGGCTCTGCTGAGACTAACTGCTGTAATTGTTCTATGATGTATCCTTTACGATAGGAATAATTATACCACCCAAGCGCTTCGGCTACAGCGGTACGCAGTTCGGGATCATCCGTCCGGTCTGCCAGTACCGAGAGCAGGATGTCCGCTTCATCCGAGGCAGGATGGTTCCGGAACCGGGAAATCTCCGATGTCCTTTTGCTGGCGCTTATCGATTTATCCGATATGGAAAGGATATCGCTCTTTTTGCTTTGATTGGCCGACCGGATGCTCTTCAGCGTATTGTCCAGCATCTCCCTTGCATACAGCGGCAGGTCTTCAGATTGGTTCAGTAATTCTGTCTCCAGTTTATCCAGATTCAGCATCCTGTATGCAGAAGAGATCTTAAAGTTTACACGTTTCGAAGTATTGTCGTTCAATATGGCGTGGGCAACAGCCGGCAATAGATCTTCCGATCCGTTCTTTCCGATAAAATCAAAAGCATACCGTTTTGTGAGTTCATAACTGTCTGTTGAGGCTGCGGCCAGTACTTCCACAAATGTGTCATTATTGAGCCGGGACAACAGCATCAGGGACTGGAGCCGTACAATCATATCGGGGGATTCGAAATACGATTTTTTCAACAGATCACTTATGCCGGGATCATTATTTTCATACAGCATCTGTAAAGCCATCGCCTGTATATCCACATAGGGACTGGCCAGGGCCTTTCTCCAAAAACGGTTATCATTCCGGTGTGTGGTCAGTGCATCATTGATATCAAAATCATCAGTGGCATTTTTTGCAAACCGGAAAGTAGGATCTCCCAGAATATGTGTTTCCAGAAAATGAGTGTATTTGCCCCATTGTCCTATCCGGAGTCCATGATCGAGTAATCCCAGAAATTCATCAGGCCATTTGTCCTGGATGGTGTTGACGGTGTTTGCCTGTGTAACAACGGTTTTACCGTCATTAAACAGATAGGCGCCGGCAATATACTCATCTTCGTAGAAAGAGCCGTTATAGCAGGCATCAAACATGACAAATCTTGCATTGGGCGATATAGCGATGATCTCATCCACAGTTATTTCGAGGGACGCGTTCATCACCGAATCCTTTTCCATAAGAACCGGATCGAAAGCCTCCTCGCACCATGCACGCGGAACATCCAGCAGGTTGGCATAATATGATATGGTCTCTTCTTTATCTTTCCCTCTTTTTACGGCTGACGATACTTTGCTGCGCAGGTATATTTTTATATTTTCTATGGAGGTGTTTACGTCGCTGCCACTTTTATATCCGTTGACATATTGCCGGTCATTGGAACCGTGATGATGAAACAGCATGATATCCAGATCGGGACGAAGGATCTCATTCATCCAGTAGGGTTTTATCGGCCAATAGGAATCGAAATCCATGAACTTTACGTAACTCCCCGGATTGAACAGCGTGGGAAATTGTTCTTTAAGCGCCAGTTGCTCGCCGGACCATGCCACTTTCGATTCGGAATTATATCCGTATCCCCGGGCAACCGAAAGATTGTCAATAAGGTTGTTTTTCTCATTCGTCTTGATATCGACTACTTTTGTCAGATAGTCGCGCAATTGAGCATACTTGTCTTTTTTCCCTTTTTCCAGCGGCTTGATACGGGCCGTATAGATATCCGACCGGATTGTCTGTTTTGAGTCGGGACGTAACGAATAATAGAAGAAAAGCGGTTTGAGTGAATCCTGCCTGAGGAAATCGAAAGAGAGATCGAAATCGTCATAAAACCGGTCGGATGCAATGCTGGACTGCTGCCAGTCCCGTTTCTGGTTCATTTTGAAAGCCGAGGTCAGATGTTGGGCGTCCCTTACCATTACAATGGGAATATCGCCTATCAATACGGCACCTTCGATTGGATTTTTCTTTACATGGTATAACCGTTTCAATTCCTGTTTGATGGAATCGGGATGGAACCATCGGTCAATAATGAGATACGTTTTAAGCCCGTCGGCTTCTATCGATTCGGCATACCGTTTTACCTCGTTTTCCGCCTGCCGGTAACTTGCACTGTCTATGACAATGGCAAAACCGTTTGACGTGTTTTTTGCCTGTAGTGCCAGCGTAAAAGCGGCCAGCAATATGATCAGTAATCTATATCTCATAAAAATTATTTTTTAAAATGTACATCCCAACGCGGCGGAAACGTTTATCCTGTGGGGTTCGTTGAAATTGGTTGTTTTCAGCGTCGATTTTGTATAATCGATACCGGCCATGAGGTATACAGTAGTTGGTAATTTTCCAAGCAACATTCGTTTATTGAGTTTGGCCTGGATGCCCCCCGTATAATAATCCGATGTCCGGTATTCGAATAGAGGATATGACCATATACCGGCAAGGGTTATTCCTTCAAAATCGGCTTTCGAAGAAAGATTTTTCCGATAACCTGCATTGAACTTTAATCCCAGCAGAAACATCTTTGGCAGCGGGAATGTTTTTTCCCCTTTCAGAGCAACCGTTATATTGGAATATTCCTGCAGATACATTTCAGGCAGAAAGGAACTGTTTTGCTGTTCAAAGATTACCGTTCCATCAAAGGCGTAATCCGTAAAACCGTCCTTTTCCTTCGTCAATCCATAGTGCCCTTCCATACGGGAGATACGATGGCGGTATTGCACCGATTGGTTGAATACTTCCCATACGGTTTGATTGTTCGCATTGGTAATTTTTTGTTGATCATACCAGATCCCCCTTGAAGGAATATATTCAAAGGACAGTCTGGCAATATGGTTGGTTTCATTGATCTTCGCTGAAAAAAGATTCGATACGGAATAGGTGTCCTCTTTATAATCTCCCGATTTAAAAGGACTTGCGGTGCTTCCATCCTCCGATTCCTCCTTATTGAGTTTATACCCTAACTGAAAGATATTCTCCATGTTCCTTCCTTCCCGGCCAATCTGGATATTTCCCCCGGTTGCTTTTCCCTTATAACGCCGCGAGTGTCCATTGCCCGAATCGGGAAAGTAGTTTCCCAATCCCTGGAACTGGAAAAAGACGAAATTCGATGTACCGTAATAGGATTCCATCCCGATTTTTTCGGCGTATCCCTCGAATCCTGCATCCGCACCTATCGACCAGCGGGAGAACCGATACAGGATACCCGGACGGATGGAATAGCGGACGGCATCGATCAACGCACGCGGGTCATTCTCGTCCGATGAAGAACCACCCTTATAGGTGACGGCAATCCCCCATGTAGTCTTATCGTTAATGGAAGAGGCCATCGCTCCGCGGATATCGAACAGTTCATTGTTGTAATCACCGCCGATACTGTCTGCCAGCAGATAGGGGTTTCCGGGTGAGGGCATCAGTACATTCTTCCACTTCTGCCTGTTCAACCTGGAGATCCCGTAAGAAAAGCTGCCGAAGAAATGAAGCTGTCCCACCTGCCTGAATCCTTCTGCCGATACTTTTCCTCCGTTTGTACTTTTGGGATCGGAAAGGTGTTTATAGGAACCGGAGATATGGTCGTATGCTACGCGTATATCCATGGCGTCGCCAATGCCGGCGTAAGCTACCGGATTTTGTGACTGAAGCCATATATGGCGTACCGGCAACAACGAATAGTCAACCGGATAGGCCACGCTGTCGTTTGTCTGTGCATGGCCTGTCACGGCTGAAAACAGGCAGGTAATGCCTATAAGGATCTTCTTTCTGGAAATGAATTTCATTAATATGAATACCTGTTATTGATCGACGGTTGTCGGATGGACGAACGGGGTAGGAGTCTGGTCTTGCAGAAAATCCTCGGTCGAGTTGTTCGTGTCTTTGTAAATCACTTTTCCGTCAATGATCTGTTTTACTTTTCGACGCACACTTTTGGCGCTGTATGTTCCAGAGGCGATAAACGTATATCCTGCATCCAGGTCGGAAGGCACCCTTTTTTCGCGTTTGTTCGTATCGTGGTTCACACATTCAACAATATCGATGACATATTCTTTGGGTATCCGGAGATGTTGGGGCTTGGTTGTACCCGGCTTCGTGGAGAGATTGGCTTCGTTGGAGGCGAAATCCGCAGGATCGGTATTCTCCGGGAACCGGAAGATGACCATCGCCGGTCCGAAGACGGAATATGTCGCATCAAATGCGGTTGTTATTGTGGTATGCAGCAACTCCATGTTCGGTACTCCCGGTGCATCCGCATCTTTCCCGTTATTGATGTCCCCTACATATAGTTCCCAATCAGCATTGGCCAGATTGACCGGCGACAGGGAATTTCCGGCAGGGTCTGTCTTGTGGTCGATGCCGTCAACCGCGATCACGGTGCTTGTGCGCGGTTCTAAAGGGTGGTCTGTGCCGGAACCTTTGAAATAAAAGGAATATCCGAATAAAGGTAAGCGATCCGGCAAATTTCCGTTCTCGTCCACCCATACCGAAGGACTGTTGGAAACCACCGGATCCAGTGCGCCGAAACCGATATTATCCAGATAGATCACTTCATCGGAATTGTTGTAAATCTCGGTGAAACTATCTTGAAGATAACCGGTAGTGCCGGTAGCCCCTTCGATGGGGGATCCCGAATAATAAATCTCTTTAAATACCAACCCTCCCGACAGGGAACTTGCATGGAGCGTAACGGTAATTGATTTATCTGCCGCAACGGTCGTATTTTCCAGCAATCCGTTGAAAGCGAATTCTTCGGTTTCAAGGGCGACACTGAACGAGTAAATACCCGAGACAAGGGAGAATTGGGCAACACCATCGGCATTTGTTTTGGCGGAAGCATTTGTCCCGGTTTGGGTATTGGTTGCTTTTACCTCAATATCCGAAGGGGTGCCATCGGCATATCCTTCGGGATACTGGACCGTTACATCGACGGCATATCTTACTGCCTCTTCGTCCCCGTCGTCGCAGGAAGAGAAAAGAAGCAGGGAAACTGCAAAAATAAACAGGAAAGCGCTCCATTTCCAATGGAATGCACTTCTTTCGCCATGTTGATTGTTGAATATTATTTTTTTCATACGCTGTATATAATTTAAATGAATATTTTCGTTAAGCAATACGAGTAGAAGACAAGCTTGCTTGGATTATGCCGTTGCGAGAAAATATCTAATTTTAATGAATAGTTAAAACTTATATTGGATCTCTGCTCCGAAATAAAACTCGGTATTTCGTTGCACGTATTGTGATGTTCTGTTACTCTTTTGTGAAGGATTCATCTTTAAGAAGTTGTTTGCCATAAAAGACAACGTCAGATTACGGGAAAATTCCTTGGTCAGGCGAAGGTTGAATTGCAATGCCGGAGGGAGGCTTTCTTCCACATATTCATACGTGTATTGGTTGCCTGACCGAAGAAAAGCATACCGTGAATCCTGGGCATATTCCTCTTTCCATTCATGCTTTTGTCCGCTTTTGTCGAAGAAAGCCAACGGGTCTATGTAGCGCGATGTTTCCGTATCCTGCAGGGCGGTATGGTCATATACTTTTTCTCCGTTGTCGTTGTAATAATATACCAGGGAATTCCCTTTTTCATCCTCCCATCTGTCTTTCTCCTTTGTATTCCAGATGATCTGCGGCGTAAGGGAGACGATCATCTTCAATTCCGGAATATGGGTGATCATACGGATATTGGTATTAATCCGCTGGCGAATCTTTTTATCTCCCGGCGGCATGATCGCAACATACGAGACGAGTTCGCCCTGTTCGACCCTGGATCTTTTTACATAAGTCGGATTGATATTGTAGGACTCCTGGAACAACCAGGCCCCGTCAATAACAAATGATGTACGGATAGATTTTATTTGTCCGATATGTATGATATATTCTACTCCCTTTTTTATGAGAACCTGATTATTGGTCGGCATGTTATAGGTGTAAACAGCCGTGTCCATGACAGAAGAAGCCTGCAATCGCTCTCCGTTTTCGTAATAGTAGACCTCTCCGTTTTCGAATTCCGGCGTTTTGCCGGCTCCTTCCACCGTAAATTTTCGGTATGGGGCGAAGTAAGGAGTGGATGAAAAGGTCATCCCGTTTTTCAGTTTTTCGTGAAAACCCGTTACCGAAACCGATACTTTTGGGATATCGAAAGAGAATCCGATTTCTTTTTTAGTGCTACGGGCCGGTTTCAATGCCGGGTTTGCCGTATCGATCACTTTGGTAGTTACCACTGCCAGCTTATGATCCGTATCATAGTAGTTAAAGCTGACATTGTCGAAGTATGCTTTATCAGGGACAATGTAGGATAGGGTGGGCATTTTCGCGGAAACCCCATAGCCCAGATTGACGCTCAGGCGGTCGAACAACGTATTATTCTTTTTGTTGAGAATCTCCCAGGCCGCATTCAGGCGTGGTTCTATCGAAGAATAATTTCCCGGCCGGGTGTGCGAAAACCGTACTCCGGCTTGCGCGGTAAGCGTTGTGGTGCCTATCGGGTGGATCACTTTGTCTTCCATGAAAAGAGCATAGTTCCACAAAGCCGGGAGGTCTTTATGCGCCCTGGGGCGGATGCTCGATTCAAGCGTCGACATAGGAGGGGCAGACAGGTCGTACTGTAGCCCTTCCCCGTTGTTCCCGCTTACTGAGATATCCAACCCGGCGATGAGTGAGTTGAATGTTTCCCCGAACTGACGATTCAGGTTGCCTTTGATCTTTGCAAAAAAATTATAGGGCTTACCGTCGGTAGTGTATTCCGTATAGAATACTCCCGGCAGGTAGTTTTCTTCAAATATTCCGTCTGTATAAGAAGTCGGATAGGGGACAACTCCCGTTGGGAGCGACTGTAATTGCTTTACATAGTTTTCAGACCAGGAATAATCGCCCGAAAAGCTATATTCCATATTGGTGATCCAAGGCTTGCGCAGCATCCATTTGCCGCTTATTCCCGTCCGTATACCTTTATGAGACGATCGGATAGCTTCCAGCTTGTTTAATTGTGCGTCGGATTTATTGTCGTCGATCGTTTGGAAATAAGAAACCCGCGCATTCATATCTAACGGAGTCGATTTCTCCATAAAGGTGTTGGAGTAAATGGCCGTTCCCGTTAGGCGCTTATAGCCACGGTACTTGTAGCGTATATCATTGTAAGCCTGCGCATAATCCGCCCCGAGATTCAGTGTGCCGGACCGGTCGGGTAAACGGAATCCTTTTGACAGGCTTCCCATCTTGGTGTTCGGATCCATCTTGGCTTTTACTTCCCAGGGCTGGATACCCGTTTTCGTTTTAACCAATACCACTCCCGATGTAAGGTTGCCATATTCCGAAGACGGTATACCCCGGATCACTTCCACTTCTTCGATATTATCAGCGGATATCTCCCTGAGGTCGACACCCCTGCCTACCGTATTGGCGGCGGCGGAGAGATTCCCTGACCGGGTAGTATTGAATGTCTGCATGTTTGCATCGTTCGACATGGGAGCGCCGTCCACCATCACCAGCGTACCTAACGCGCTGTTCGGATTTTCGGTTATTTCCCTGATCTTTACTTGTCCCGGTGATGCCAATGTCGGATTCTCAGTCACTTGCCCGGGTAACAACTGAAATACGTCCGTCAGGCTTTTCGGCTGGATATGCTCAATGGCAGTTGTTTCTATCTTCGATGACGACCCTAATTTACTCTGCGTTGCAGTAACCGTTATTTCCTCCAAAGCCAGGGTTATCGGTTGCAATGTTTGTTGCCAGTCATGAATATCCGAATTGACTATTCTGGGGATGTTCAGCTCTTGGTATCCCAATAGCCGGAAATTGAACGTATATATACCTTGTGGAATATTCTCAAATGAAAAACGGCCATCTTTATCCGTAACCGACCAGATATCCAGGTTGGCAATCGATACAACGGCCATCTCTATCGGCTTTAAATCCGTAGAATCCAATAACACGCCGTTAATCTGAAAATGATTATTTTGGGATTTTACGATCTGTATATGACAAACCATAAGAACAGCCACTGCGATAAGGGCAGTCTTATAAAAAGTATGAATTTTTTTCATATTTCCTATGGGAACACCTTACTTGAACCGTAAGGAATGCCTGTTGACTCCACCGTCTGTATAAATTTGTTACAAAGTAATATGATTCAACAATATCTGTCAATCATTAAAAATAATGATTTTTGTTGGGAAAAATTATCATAAATAGGGATGATAGGGAGACAGGATTCGATTATAATAACCGGTAAAGGAATATTGCCTTTTATAGTTATCAGAACGGAGCTTTTACCCCTGACATAACCATGAATATTAGCAAGATCGGAAAGGAAAAATAGGATATTATATCCTATTTTTGCAGAATATAAATGATCGATATGCAGCAACGAACTTCGACCACAGAAGAATACCAAAAGCAGATAAATATCATTAAGGATTATATCAATAATAATCTGGATAAACCGATTGATTTATCTGAACTGGCTGAAATAAGCCATTTTTCTCCCTGGCATTTCCATCGGATAACCCGGGCTTTGCTCGGTGAACCGCTCGGGAGCTATATCGTTCGGATAAGATTGGAAACAGCCGCTAAATTATTGCGGTATACGGATATGTCCGTTTCCGAAATCGCTTATAAAGTAGGCTATGATGTTCCTACTTCACTTTCCAAAGCCTTCAGGCAACAATATGGGATTTCTCCGATAGATTATAGAACCAATAAAGAATATATGATCATGAAAACAGAAAAGAAAGTTTTGCAGCTAAGTATAAAAGAGCCTAAAGTAATGGATATCCCTGCAAAAAAAGTACTCTACATTAGTTTGACAGGACGTTATGGGAGCCTGGATTTTAGCGGTTCATGGCAACGTTTATGGCAATTTGTGAAAGAGAAGAAGTTATTCTCCGCGGGTATGGAGCACATTGCAATATACCATGACGATCCGAAAGTAACGGAAAGCGAAAAACTCAGGACAGATATATGCCTGACCATTAAAAAAGAGGTCAAACCACAAGGAGAAATAGGAGTAAAAGAGATAAAAGGCGGAAAGTTTGCCATGTTCCTTTATAAAGGTCCCTACGAGAATCTGGATGCAGTATATGACACGATTTACGGCAAATATTTACCTGAAAAAAACCTGAAGCTAAGGGATTATCATTGTTTTGAAAAGTACCTTAACCACCCCGGGAAAACGGCTCCGGAAAAGTTAAAAACGGAGATTTATATTCCAGTAGAATAGACCCTGCTCATTAGCCGCTAAAGGCCTGTTATCGATCGAGATGGCGGGCTTGTTCTTTTTGTATATCACATCCCATGCAGCCTCCGCAATGAGAGTGATCTCTTTCGGTGAAAAAGAAACGATACACCGTCCGCGCGAGGATAATACCCACGACTATACCGATAATGATGATGATAAAAAGTTGTATATCCATACGATTAAAACAGGTTCACCGGATGAAAAGTTTTTACATAGGCCATATTTAAATCAACAGGTTACCCACCTGATATACCAGAAAAGCTATAAACCAGGCGAGGCCGGTGGAGTACAGCACGCTGAACAGCGCCCACTGCCAGGAGTGTGACTCCTCCTTGATAGCCACAATGGAAGCCACACAGGGGAAGTAGATCAGTACGAAAAGCAAAAAGCCCGCCACAACGAGAGGGGTGAAAACGGGTGATCCGTTGGAATAGGATTCTGCCCGCAGCCGATGCTGTAATGATTGCTGATTTTCACTGTCACCGGTATAAAGTACACCCATGGTGCTGATAACGATCTCTTTGGCAGCCATACCCGAGAGTAAACTTACCGATATTTTCCAGTCGAATCCGAGTGGGCGCATCACCGGTTCAATAAATTTCCCGATATTCCCGATATAGGAGTTTTCCTGATGAGATGTATTGCGGATATGCTCTATCTCGGCCACCAGATCCTCCCTCTCTTCGCTGCTGATCTCGTTGCTGGCCTGCTGCGTATCGATCAGGGCAATCTCCTGGTCGAATGCGGCGTCTCTCTCTTCATTCTGGGGGAAATATCCTAAGAACCATATCACGATGGAGGCCACCAGGATAGGACCTCCCATTTTCCGCAGGTACTGACTCGACCGGTCCCACATATGTGTAACAATGGACTTGCGGGTGGGCATCCGGTAAGGAGGCAGCTCCATCACAAACGGGGTTTCCTCTTCCTTGAAAGCGGTTTTGCGGAGCAACCTTGCCGTGACCGCAGCGATTAAAATACCAAAAGCATATAATCCCAGCAACACCAGGCTTGCATATTGAGGTACGAATGCGCTTACGAAAAGGATATAGACCGGTAACCGGGCGCTGCATGACATGAACGGCACGATGAACATAGTGATCATGCGGCTGCTTCTGCTCTCGATGGTGCGTGTAGCCATGATAGCAGGAACATTACAACCGAATCCCATGATAAGCGGGATAAACGATTTCCCGTGCAGGCCGATCCTGTGCATCAGCTTATCCATGATGAAAGCGGCACGCGCCATGTAACCCGAATCTTCCATGAAAGCGATGAAAAGGTACAATATTACAATATTGGGAAGGAAAACTATGACGCCCCCCACACCTCCGATGATACCGTCTACGATCAGTGCTTTCAGTGGTCCCTCTGACATATTGTTTCTGACGAGATTGCCCAGTTGTTCCACCAGCCACTCGATCCACCCCATCGGGTAGTTGCCCAGGCGAAAAGTCGCTTCGAACATGACCCACAAAAAAAGGAAAAAGAGAGGGAACCCGATGTATTTGTGGGTTACGAGGGTGTCTATCAGTTTTGTTTTGTCGGAGAACAGGGTCTTTTCCGTAAGCGTTTCTTTCAGCCCTCCGGCGATAAAACCATACCGGGCGTTGGTGAAGGCCGACTCAGGATCTTCACGCAACAATTTCTCAATGTAGACCCGTTCTTTATCCCTGCGGCTAAAGATCTGTTCCTGTTGGGCCAAGGCACGAACCCGTTTCTCTATATCGCTGTCGCCTTCGAGCAGTTTGATGCAGATGTAGCGTAATGGCATGTTCCATCCGGCATAAGCAGCGGATCCGATACTATTGAATTCCCGCTCCATGATGCCGATGGATTTTTCCAAAACCCTTCCATAGGGTATCTGCACATAATCGTGCTCCTCCTCTTTGTAAACCTCGATCACTTTCTCGAGCAACCGGGGGATTCCCTCACCCCTTTTCCCTACGGTGGGGACAATAGGGATATTGATCAGTGAGGAGAATGTTTCATGATCGAATGTGCGGCCGCTCTCTTCCAGTTCGTCGTACATATTCATGGCGATCACCATCGGGACTTGCAGATCGATCAGCTCGGTGGTGAGGTAGAGGTTTCGTTCCGCCGCCGATGCTGAGACTACGTTGACGATCACATCGGGCTTTTCCTCCAGTATATGTTTCCGCACGAATAACTCTTCAGGAGTATATGCCGAGAGTGAGTAGGTGCCCGGAAGGTCTACCAGCGTAAACTTATAGCCGTTATGCCGTAAAGTTCCTTCTTTCGAATCGACTGTCACGCCTCCGTAATTACCCACGTGCTCATGCGCACCGGATGCCAGATTGAAAATGGTGGTCTTTCCCGAATTGGGATTGCCCAGGAGTGCTACTTTTATCCTTTTTTCAGAATGGAGTCCGTCGTTCCTGTGGTGGGATATCCTGTGTTCCGTTCCGTCATTGTTGTCTTCGTCCGTGTCCGATGGATACTGTTCAGCAGATATCGGTTCTTCTCTGTATTTTTGGGCATCCCCTGCGAGCATGGATATTTCAATCATTACTGCCTCGCTCCGGCGTAGCGATACTTCGTACTCCATGATCGCGTATTTGATGGGATCCTTCAATGGGGCATTCAGTATAGACTTCACTTCCTCTCCTCGCACAAACCCCATTTCGAGCAGGCGTTTCCTGAAAGCACCGCTACCATTTACTTTTGTGATATAGGCTTTTTGTCCGGTTTGTAGTTCTGAAAGGCGCATTAATGATTGAATTTTCTATTTTGGCCTGCAAAGATAAGCCTTTTTATCGTTTTATTTATATTGTTTCTAAATAATAAATCCCGGTCTATATTTTCTTATCCTGCCAATAATATATACAAGATGGGAATAAGCAGGCCGATGATCAGATACCATTTTCCTCTTTTCGCGATACTATGCTTCCCTTTTACCATAAATAACCCCGACACAGCCAGAAAGATCAGTGCGCCTGCAAATATATCGGCCACGGGCGACCATCCTTTGACACGATTATAATGCAGCCGGTTCACCCAGTAGGCAAACGGCTTTCTTTTGCTCGTTTGGTATTGAACCATGCCTGTCCGCGGATCATACTCTCCGATACCACCTTGTATCATTAGACGGTATTTCCCCGCAGTTTCGCCGATATTGTTCAGTTTGGGTCTGTCGGATTCGGATTCCCATATTTGTTTAAACTTTTCCGGCGTCAGTCCTTCGGCAAAAGTCAGGCTCTCATTCTCTATTCTATACGAGGGGTCTTTGCCGTCCAGATGGTTGAGTAAAATACCGGAAATTCCGTAAACAAGGGACAGTCCCACCATCACGAAACCGAGGTCGCGGTGGATGATCCGTATCCACTTTCTTACTTTCGGATTAATTGTGAACTTTCTCATAGTTCAACCCGTCGATATAATATATCGAATAATAATCTTTGCCGTGGACTTTCATCCACTCTTTCATCTCGTTGATATTGGCTAATTCAGCCTCACAGGTTTCCGCCGAAACTTCTTCTTTTACCAGTCTCTCGTTGAGGTCAATTTCCATATCTGCTACTTCAGACTGGGTGAGGCGTCGTTCACGCAATATGCCGTTCACCTCCAGTTGTGAACCCTCCAATTCCTTGTCAAATCCCCCTATTTCCCCTGTGGCTTCCACACGGATTGAATGCTTCTGTCCTTCGCCGGTCAGGAAACAACGTTTGCCTGAATGTTTGCAAGTATGGGTAACATACCCCCTGACCGCGACCGGTTCATCGATAAACGATTCTGCAACGGCATACAGGGAATCTGCATCGAAAACGACGGTCCCGGTTTCTGCCGTAGTTTGTTTACTATCCCTGTTGCTTTGTGTTTGTCCCGCGTTGCTGCAGGAGACTGTATAAAAGGCAAATGCCACTAAAGTAAAAGCTAACTGTTTCATACGATTATTTGATTTATCAATTATGAATTAATGTGCAAAATTACTGTTTTTTGGGTGATTACTATTCAAATGGCGGAGTGGCGGCCTGATATAATTCCAATAAATATATTTCATTTGTGAGTTTACAACTTCAAAGGAATAACCTTTTTCATGGTAAAACCATCCCCTGAAATGAGTATATTTTTAGGGAAATATACTATGAAATAGGAGTATTGAGTGTATGTTTTTTACTTTATCCCGTTTTCCGATGCCGTTTTTTCTTTGTACTTTTGCATGGTGCGGAATGAAGAGGGATCGGAATGTTTTTATTAAACACTATAAGCAGAAACTGACGACAAACCGGCTGATGAGATTAAAGACAAAAATTATATAAATATTAAACAAAAGGTTTATGGATTACAGAATTGAAAAGGATACGCTGGGTGAGGTGCAAGTGCCTGCCGACAAACTGTGGGGTGCGCAAACCGAGCGGTCGCGCAACAATTTTAAGATTGGAAGCCCCGCTTCCATGCCGCTGGAGATCATTTACGGGTTTGCTTATCTGAAAAAAGGAGCGGCGTATGCCAACCATGAACTGGGTGTGCTGTCACAGGAGAAACGCGATTACATCGCGCAGGTATGCGATGAAATCCTGGAAGGCAAACTCGACGACCAGTTTCCGCTGGTTATCTGGCAGACAGGATCGGGGACGCAGAGCAATATGAACGTGAATGAAGTGATTGCCCATCGTGCCCATCAGCTGGCAGGAAAGACGATAGGGGAGGGAGAGAAAACATTACAACCCAACGATGATGTGAACAAGTCGCAGTCGTCTAACGATACGTTCCCTACCGGAATGCATATCGCCTGTTATAAAAAGATCGCAGAGGTCACCCTGCCCGGGTTGCGCCAACTGCAGCAAGCATTGGCCACCAAATCGAAAGAGATGGAGGATGTGGTGAAGATCGGGCGGACACATCTTATGGATGCCACTCCCCTCACATTGGGACAGGAATTCAGCGGGTATGCCGCACAACTGGAGTATGGTATCCGGGCTATTGAAAATACATTGCCGCACCTGGCGGAGCTCGCCCTCGGCGGTACCGCGGTAGGAACAGGGTTGAATACGCCCAAGAACTACGATGTGACCGTGGCACGCTACATTGCCGAATTTACCGGCCTCCCCTTTGTAACGGCAAAGAATAAGTTTGAAGCGCTTGCCTCCCATGATGCCATCGTGGAAACACACGGCGCTTTGAAACAGGTAGCCGTAGCGCTCAATAAGATAGCCAACGATATCCGCCTGCTGGCCTCCGGCCCGAGAAGCGGTATCGGTGAGATCATTATCCCGGCTAACGAACCCGGCTCGTCTATTATGCCCGGGAAAGTGAATCCTACCCAATCGGAAGCGCTCACCATGGTCTGCGCCCAGGTGATCGGGAACGATATGGCAATTGCCGTAGGAGGCATGCAGGGACATTTCGAACTGAATGTCTTTAAGCCGGTAATGGCCGCCAACTTCCTGCAGAGCGCACAACTCCTGGGCGATGCCGCCGTTTCCTTCGATATACACTGCGTATCGGATATCGAACCCAACAAGCCACGTATTAAGGAATTATTGAACAACTCATTGATGCTGGTAACCGCTTTGAATACCAAGATCGGTTATTATAAAGCTGCCGAGATCGCCAATGCGGCCCATAAAAACGGAACCACGCTCAAAGAGGAGGCCGTGCGCCTCGGTTATGTCTCTGCGGAAGATTTCGATAAATGGGTGCGCCCCGAAGATATGATCAAGTCGCTGGATTGATATAGAAGCGATCTTCCTTGATCAGGCCAAAAGAAGAGAGCGTGTTATAAGCCCTTGCTTATGACGCGCTCTCCTGTGTTAGAGGGATATTCGCCTCCGTTATTCTGTTTGTCGCCGGATTATTCCTATACGGCATTTAAACCACCTTTAGTTTAGTACTTTTCCGGTTCCGTCTATTTTTACTTTTACTTCGGAGTTGCCTTTTTCAAGTTCCAACAGGTAGTAATTGCCCTGGGGGGTCTCTACAAAATCGGCGTCATCGATGTGGTATCCTGTATAAGCGGGATCGTTTATGATATTTCTTACTTCCTGCGGCAAGTCGGAGATCCTCATATCCCACGAAGTTCGCAACCAGTTGTTGTTCAGGTCGAAAACGACCTCCTTACTCACATTATCATGAAGAACGTCTGCTTCGATTGTTCTGTTGTCGTCCCGTTCAATCTCCAGGATCCGGGCATCCGGATATTTCTCTTCGATGAATACTTTGATGCCGTTGGTAGCAGTGCCGGGCAAATAGTCGTCATCACAGCTCAAAAATGGCATTGTTATAACAGCCAGCGCTAACATTGTTAAAATAGATTTTTTCATACTTTTCATTTTTAATCGTCAATATCAATTATAGTATAATTAGCGTCGAATTCCAGTTCCATCCCATTCAATAGTTCGATTTCATGCCGGTTCCGACTCTTTTTTTCTATTTTGGTTATTTTCAGATCGGGATAATTCGTCCTGACATAATTCGCAATTTGTTCCGGTACGACTTCCGGGGGAAGCCCCGCATATTTACAATTGATCTCTTTCCACATTCCTTTTTTATCGAATTCCACTTTATTGCCGTTGGTGAAAATAACTTCATAGCTTTTGTCCAAAAAATCACGTTCCATTTTAACCAATGCGACTGAGTGGTCGGGGAAATATTTTTTGATCGTTTGTTGAGACCGGGCCGGTAGTTGATCAAAGTTGATAGGTTTATCATTACCGGCTTTGGTTGTTACGTGAACAGCTGCCACGCATAAGAATAAAAGAATTAATTTTTTCATCTGTGATTTGTTTTTATTTTCAGTTTGTACATGGCAAAGCTATGACACGATTCTGAAAAGAAAATGAAACGAACGTAATAATCAATTTGATGATGTGATGATTGGGCAATGTGATGATTTAATATACCAATCAACAGATCAGTGAATCACCCCATCTTTTACGACTTTAGTGTTAAATAATAAATATTGTGGTATAAAATCGAGGCCCTTTTATCCGGAAATTTCGAAACGATGAAAATCTTCCTCAAAAGCATAATTTATATGCAGCTTCCCCAAATCGCATATCGACTTGATCAATGCCAGCCCAAGTCCTGAGGATTCCGGTTTTTTATTCCCCTGGTAGAATCTCTTGAAAATAAATTGGGGGTCAAGGGAGGATCCCTGCCCGGTATTTTTGAAAATAAGCTTCGACGAAGAGATTTCGATATTTATTTTTCCGTTTGTCATGTTATGGACAAAAGCGTTTTTGATAATGTTGTTGACCAGTATATCGGCCAGGGTTCTATTCATCACTACTTTAAATATGCCGGATTCCCTGATTTCAACGTCGATGTTCATGTGGGCGTATACTTCTTCGTAATCGCGGATATTCTTTTTTATAATGGAGTTCAGTTCAATTTCATGTGTGCCGGAAAACTGCCTGTTTTCTATTTTAGAGAGCAACAACAGTGTTTTATTCAACCGGGTGATGTATTCGAGGGTCCGGAGTGTTTTTGACAACTCTTCCAGTTGGGTCTTCGTAAGGGATTCGTCATCCATTAAGTTTTCCAGGCGGTTGCGGCAGACGGCCAGTGGGGTTTGGATTTCGTGGGAGGCGTTCCCGATGAATTGCTTTTGTTCTTCGAAAACCTCTTCGCTGCGTTTCATGCTTTTGACTACTGTCTCGTTCAGTTTTTTGAATTCGGTGATATCCGTATCGTTTTTTAAAGGGGCGTTTTCTCTTCCTATTTTATATCGATTGAGCCAGGCGAGTAATTTATGCAGGGGGCGATTGCTCTCGTGGTACACCCAGACGTTGATCAGGAGTATGCAAAGTAAAAGACCAAAATATAAGAAGATAATCCAGTAAAGGATGGCCTCCTTGAGATCTTTCTTCTCAATGGTGGGTATGGCGACAACCAATTCATAATATTTTCTGTTTTCGTCTTTGTAAATGGTGGTGAGTATACGTGCCGGCTCTGTTTCCTTTTTCAATGGTATATACACCATGGAATCCAGATAACGGATGTGGGGTTTGTTTTGTGCTTCTGCGGTCGTTATTTCTTTCAGGTAATATTGGTTATTGGAGTTGTTGCTTTCCGAAGGCAGTTCTTCTCCTGCCAGCAGGCGCATGATGATCTGTTCGGAATAATCTTCCAGCGAGTCGTCGGTCTCATCATTTATTTCATCGATCATCCTCACATAAAAGAAGACGGCCCATATTGCCAAGGCAACACTGAGTATAATACTCAATCGGATGATGATATGGTAGATCAGTTTCATTCAATGATTAATTTATACCCTATGCCGTACACGGCTTTTATTTCAATGTTTGCTCCGGATTCCTTCAGTTTCTTCCTCAGGTTTTTAATTTGCGCATAGATGAAATCGAAATTATCGACCTGGTCGATGTGGTCGCCCCATACCGCCTCCGCCAGTGTGTGCTTATTGATCAGCCGGTTACTGCGGTTTGCAAAATAAAAAAGTATGTCGTATTCCTTACGGTTAAGGTCTATATCCCTGTCGTTGACCGTAACCTTGAACCCTTCGGGATAAATTTTTACATTGCCTGTTTCTATGGACATGTTTCCGTCGTGTTGTTTCCGTCGTATAACGCTCCGGATCCGCGCAACAAGTTCGGCCAGGTGGAATGGCTTGGCCAGATAGTCGTCCGCACCCAGTTCCAGCCCTGTAATTTTATCTTCCAACGCGTCTTTAGCGGAAATAATGATCACGCTGTCCTGTTTCTGCATCTTCTTTAAAGCTTCCAGTATAGATAACCCGTTACCGTCGGGAAGCATAATGTCCAACAGGATGCAATCGTATTCGTAATCTTCTATCTTCCGGATAGCCGATTGATAGGATGAGGCGCATTCCACCACATATCGTTCTCTTTCCAGGGTTTGCTTTATCAGCTCGTGTAAAGATGGTTCATCTTCTACTATCAATATCTTCATACGGTTAATTTATTTTCAGGGATCTCATACAGTAAAATTAAATATTTTGCATCAGATCCCTAGGGTACCGGCTGTTAATTTATCCTTTCGAAGTTTTCTCCTGCTTATACCCTATTTATATTTACCGGGATAAATAACGAAATTATTTCTGAATTAAATCTGAAAAATCTTTTTTTGAGCCGTACCAGCGATTTTTTGATTTTCGTACCTACTGCCGCGAACCTTTTCTACCGCCACTTTTGATACTCTCACTATATATCGGAGATCTATTTCAATAAGCTGGGTAAAAAGAGTTACATTTAAGTTTATCGGTAACGAGAATCTTTAGCCATAGGAGGAAAAATTATTTGAAAATAGGGGGAGAGAGGAAGGGATTATAAAATATGGGTTTATCAGGTGGTTAATATGATCAGGCAAACGGATAGCCCGATGAGTACTATAGCTAAAAGGAGATAGATCATGATCTCGAGCCATTTTTCGCTGATTTGATTCTTCTTCATGTGATTAGTGTACTTTTCACATGCTCGTTTCATATGATTTTTTATTTAGACAAAAGAATCAAGAGCCCAGGATATGTCTGATGGCAGATTACTCAATCATTAAATCGTTTAATCATCACATCAACTAATTACCCTTGACTTTTGCCCCATTGTTCTTTATTCCTGATCCTCATGCCCCTCAGGTGTAGCTTAGCGGTATCCCAAACTGTGGGCTCATCTCACGTTCTCAGCGCGTCAAGTTGGTAATGTTCTACGAACCCCAGATATCTGTAATCCCATATTCTGCGAAGATGGATTCTATTAGTTCCTTTTCATGCACCTTCAGGGAATACACACCGCGGATACGATATCCCAGACCCTGCGAGGTTCGAATGCCAAGCGCCTGCATGAGTTTAGCTTTGACTTCAGCCAGATCTTTTACCTGTACTTGACCGAGACCTTTCTGAAACGAATTTCTTTCCATTTTTTTATGTATTAGCAAGGGAAATAGCATTTTCTCCCTATTTCAAAAATGAAATAAAAACATTTACTTTGTAATAAGTTATTTCGTTTTGCAAATATCAATAATATTATTGAATAAAGCAAATAAAATGAGTGTTTTTTTATGGAAAATGAAACTATTTTTGATAGGATCGCTCAAGTGATTGAAATTGAGTGTAATGGAGTGCCTGCTCAGTTTGCGAAAAAAATTGGGTCAAAAGATCAAACTGTCAGAAATATTGTTGTAAATAGAAGAAGTTACCCTGGATACGAGATATTATTAAAGATTATCCAATCAATTGATTGGTTAAATCCGGACTGGTTGATTACCGGCAGAGGAGAAATGAGAAAAAAAGTCGAAAAAAGCGACCGGGACGTTGCAGAACCGGCGTCTCATTACGAGACCGATATCAACAAACAGCTGATAAGTATCATTGATTCACAACAACGCACCATTGAAAATCTGACCAGGTATAAAAAAACCGATACCGCGGGTCCGGTATAGACCCATTATTTCTTAAGTATCATCCTTAATTTTGTCTCAAACCCGTTTAAGATGCAGTTTCATCCGGATAACTTTTTTTTATCTTTATAGAATATAAGATGCGGTTCGGCAGAATCTTCAAACAAGTTTGATATTCTGCGCTCACCTTTCACTATCTTTGTGCCTCAAAACGGTGGAGATGATGGTAAGAAAGAGAAAACAACTTCCCTTACTAGAGAATATTCTTATTACTGATGTGGCAGCCGAGGGTAAGGCGATTGCCAAAGTCGACGGTATGGCGGTCTTTGTGCCTTATGCCGTACCGGGAGATGTGGTGGATATTCAGTTGACGCGGAAAAAGAACAGTTTCGCCGAGGGTAGGGTGGTGCGTTTTGAAAAGTATTCGGAAAACAGGACTGAACCGTTTTGTATTCATTTTGGCGTGTGCGGCGGTTGTAAATGGCAGATGCTGCCTTATGAGGAGCAGTTGAAGCAGAAGCAGCAGCAGGTGGCGGATAACCTGGAGCGGATAGGGAAAGTCGATCTGCCGGACATCAATCCTATTCTGGGTGCATCCCGTACGACTTTTTACCGGAATAAACTTGAATTCACCTTCTCCCACAAAAAATGGCTGACCGAAGCACAAATTGCCGGCGGTGAGACATTTGACAATATGAAAGCGTTGGGTTTTCATATTCCGGGTATGTTCGACAAGGTGCTGGATATCGATAAATGTTGGTTACAGGATGACCTTTCCAATCAAATCAGAAATGCAGTCCGGGAGTTTTGCCTGGAAAACAACTATTCCTTTTTCGATCTTCGCAACCAGACGGGGCTGATGCGTACGCTCATCATCCGCAACAGTTCCCTTGGCGAATGGATGGTGATCGTGGTCTTTTATGAAGACGATCCGGAGAAAAGGGAAAAACTGATGGGTTTTATCGCCGGAAAATTTCCGCAAATCACTTCATTACTCTACATTATCAACAGCAAAGCCAACGATACGATCACCGATCAGGAGGTGATCACCTGGCATGGCCGTGATCATATTTATGAAGAGATGGAAGGGTTGAAGTTCAAGATCGGGCCCAAATCATTCTTTCAGACCAATAGCGAACAGGCGTATAACCTTTATAAAGTGGTCCGTGATTTTGCACGGTTGTCAGGCGGAGAGACAGTATATGACCTTTATACCGGAACGGGTACTATTGCCAACTTCGTGGCGCGAAATGCAAAAAAGGTGGTGGGAGTAGAATATGTCCCTGAGGCCATCTACGATGCCCATGAGAACTCCCGTCTGAACGGAATCGACAATACACTTTTTTTTGCCGGTGATATGAAAGATGTACTCACCGCCGATTTTATCTCTGAACACGGACGCCCCGATGTGATCATCACCGACCCACCCCGGGCCGGTATGCACAACGATGTGATCGATGTGATCCTTCTGGCGGAACCGGAACGGATTGTGTATGTAAGCTGTAATCCCGCCACGCAGGCGCGTGATCTGAGCCTGCTCGACGGTAAGTACAGGGTGGCACGCATACAACCGGTAGATATGTTCCCGCACACGCATCATGTGGAGAATGTGGTGCTGTTGGAAAAAAAATAATTTTGTGTGCTTCCGCAATATAAACGGGCAATTTATTTAGTTTTATATGAGGGGATAAGGCATTATCCGATATTTTTTTATAAATTGCGACATGAGAGATATATCTAATTTATGAATAGTCGCAGATCAATCGTTGTACTGTTTTGGGCTGTTGTCTTTGTTTTCCCTGTCAGGAGCGTTTTAGCCGGCGAGCCACAACAAGGGGTGGCACTCAGGATATTATACGAACTGATGGAGAACAAAGAAACATTCATGTCGGAAAAAGAGGACCGGATATTATCCGTAAAAAAGATGTTAGAAACGCCTAATATAAGCGATGTACAACGATATGATATAAACCTGCAATTATTCAACGAATATAAAACATATATTTCCGATTCGGCCATTCATTATGTAAACCAGAACATAAAGATATCCGAAAAATTGAGCGATCGCGACCGGATGAATGAATCGAACCTTAATCTGACCTCTTTGTATATTATAGCGGGAATGTACATCGAATCATTGGATATTCTGAAAAATATTGATAAAAACGGACTTTCTGATGAACTGCTGATAAGATATTATGACAGCTATAAACAGTTATACCGGAACTATTCCTTCAATAATTTTAATGCCCATGTATATATTGCAAAGAGCAGCCAGTACCGCGACTCATTGCTGAATGTACTTGATAAAAATTCCAACCATTACCGGATTGTATATGCCGAAAAACTATTCGACGAAAACCGGTTGGCTGAATCAAAACAGATTTTACAGGATCTTATCAATCAATCGGAGGCAGAAGACCATGAAAAGGCCGTTTTGACCTATGCCCTGGCAAATATTTACCGGAAAGAAGGAGATATCGATAAGCAAATAACCTATTACGCCATATCGGCCATCTGCGATATAAAGAATGCGATTAAGGAAAATGCATCGATGCAGGCATTGGCCATCACGTTATTTGAAACCGGTAATATAGAAAAGGCTTATAGTTGTATCAAATCGTCGATGGAAGATGCCATGTTTTGTAATGCCCGGCTGCGGACGTATGAAATTTCGCAAATACTTCCGATTATCGATTCGGCTTATCAGGAAAAAGTCAGGAATCAGCAGTCAGAGCTGCAACTCTTCCTTGTCCTGGTAAGTCTTTTGTCGTTGTTTCTTATCCTTGCCATTATTTACGTCTATCGCCAGATGAAGAAGATTGCCCGGATAAGAAAGGAACTGTATCAAACGAACCTGAAGCTGAATGATCTGAACAGGGATTTGCAACTCACCGTGGATCAATTGAATAAAACGAATAAAAAATTGTCGGACGTAAATGATGAATTGTCCGAATCCAACGAGATCAAGGAAACTTACATCGGCCATTTTCTGGATCTTTGTTCAACATATATCAATAAATTGGAGAAATACCAGAACACGCTCAATAACAAAGCCGCCGAACGAAAACTCGATGAACTTTTCAGGATGCTGAAATCGCACGATATGATTGACCAGGAGCTGAAGGAGCTCTATAAACTGTTCGATAACATCTTTCTTCATCTGTATCCTGATTTCGTGGAAGAATTTAATTCACTGTTGCTCGAGGAAGAACGTTTCGTGCTAAAAGCCAATGAACTGTTGAACGTTGAACTACGTATATTCGCCCTGATCCGGTTGGGAATAACCGACAGTGCACGCATAGCCAACTTCCTGCATTATTCCGCAAATACCATTTATAATTATCGTACGAGAGTACGAAATAAAGCTGCCGTGCCCCGTGATAAGTTCGAAGGTTTAGTGATGAAAATCGGTGCCATACAGAAAGTATAAATATATACGATCCACTTTTTTTGCAGCTTGATATGTGTTTATTCGTTTGATTTATAGCGTTGTATGTGATTTTCGTGTCTATATGTTAACTATTCGGATTTTTTTCTCGTTACTTCATCTTTTACATTTGCCGGTGTTATTGAAGTATAAATGTGACTATAACCTTTCAATTTCATTAGACATTTTGAGTCGCCTTCGCTTCTCGATTTCCAATTCTGCGCTCGGCAAAACAAATAAATTTGTTCTGCTCTTGCTTAACAAAAATGTTGTATTTTTTATTTTCTAAATTTATTAACATGAGGGAAAAACAAAAATTATCCAAAGAGCCTATTGCATACAGGTTATTATTATTGGTCTTGTGTGTAGTTTTCAGTGTTCATCTGTCGGCTCAGAATCAGAAAATGATTTCCGGAAATATCACCGATGAACAGGGTGAGTCTGTGATTGGGGCTTCCGTTTTTGTAAAAGGAACTACTGTCGGAACCGTAAGTGATATCGATGGCAATTTTTCTCTGGAGGTACCTGAATCCGCAGTGATTACCGTTTCTTACATCGGCTATCACCCCCAGGATATTCCGGTTGCGGGGAGAACGGATTTCTCCATTATATTGAAAGAAGACAATCAATTGTTGGATGAAGTGGTTGTTGTCGGATACGGCGTGATGAGGAAGAGGGACCTCACAGGCGCTGTAGCATCGGTTTCCGGCGAAACGATGAAAGACAAACCTGTAGCCAGCATCGGGGAAGCCCTTCAGGGGCGGGCAGCCGGTGTGCAGGTTATTTCTTCCGGTAAACCGGGCGATAATGTTTCCTTCCGCATCAGGGGAATCAGTACCATTAACAACAGCGAACCTTTGTTGGTTGTCGATGGCGTACCTACCGATTTGGGGATCAATGCCCTGAATATGGAGGACGTGGAAACGGTAGATGTGCTCAAGGATGCTTCCGCAACCGCTATTTACGGTTCCCGCGGTGCGAACGGCGTGATATTGATTACCACGAAGAAAGGGAAATCGGGGGACGGTTCTATCTCGTTCAGTGCGAATTGGGGAGTACAAACCGCTACCGATATGCCTCAAATGCTCAATGCTGCACAGTTTACCTCGTTACATAACGAGATGATCGCCAATTATAACAAGTTCGCTTCCTCGCCGCTTGCCCAGCGTCCTGATTTTGCTGACCCAACGTTGTGGGGCGAGGGTACCGACTGGCTCGACGCACTGTTCCGCTCGGCATGGATGAAAAACTATACGGTTTCCTATTCGGGCGGTAACGATAAGAGTAATTACTATGTGTCGGGTGGAGTTTTCGATCAGGATGGTATCGTGCTTAATACCTCATACCGGCGTTATACCGTACAGTTCAACAGCGAATCGAATGTGCGCTCATGGATAAAATTCGGTAACTACATAACCCTGAGCCATGATATAAAGAAACAAGGTTCTTATGATATTCGCGGAACAATGGCTTCACTGCCTACCCAACCTGTTTATAACGAAGACGGTTCTTATTCCGGCCCCGGCGAACCGGCCCACCAGTACGGCGATATCCGCAACCCGATCGGAACGGCGACCCTAAGCCGGAACAGGACCAACGGATACAATGTACTTGGCAATATCTTTGCCGAGATCAAACCGGCAGATAAACTCACATTCAAATCGCTGGGCGGTATCGATTTCAAATTCTGGGATAATAACAGTTTTAGTCCCAAATACGACTGGAAGCCTATTCCGCAGCCGCAATCATCGTTGTATGAGGAATCGAACAAAAGCCTTACCTATTTATGGGACAATACACTTACATTCATAGACACGTTTGAGGATAAACATCATATCAATGTGATGATCGGTTCCAGCGCCCAGAATAATGTGTATAACCGCATGAACGCGAGTATACAGGGATTCCTGAGCGATAACAACCACCAATTGAACAACGGGCTTACCGACCCGACAGTCGGCGGAACAAAAAACGATTGGGCTGTCCTTTCGTTCCTGGGGCGTGCCAATTACAATTTCGACAATAAATACCTTTTCACGGCAACCATCCGCCGCGACGGTTCTTCGCGGTTTTCCAAAGAGAACAGATGGGGAACGTTCCCTTCGTTCTCAGCGGCATGGCGGTTGTCGGAAGAGTCTTTTTTCCATACCAACGAATGGGTGAACGATGTCAAAGTACGTGTAGGTTACGGTGAAACCGGAAACCAGGACGGCATTGATAACTATGCCTACTTCACCCGCCTGAGAACAGGCCAGTATGTGTTCAACGGTACGCCGGTTTCCACGTTGTATCCGTTGGTGATGCCCAATCAGGATGTGAAATGGGAGACCGTAAAGCAACTCAATGCCGGGGTCGATCTCGCACTGGTCAATCAGCGCATTAACCTGACACTGGATGCGTACCTGAAAAATACGAGCGATATGCTGGTGCCGATGTCCGTACCCATTACAACCGGTTATTCCGATATTTACGTACCGAGTATTAATGCCGGACAAGTTCAGAATAAGGGTGTTGAATTGACCGTGTCGTCCAGGAACCTTACCGGTGAATTTGAATGGGATACCGATTTCAACATTTCTTACAATAAGAATAAAGTAATGAAGATGAATGAGGGGATTGCCTTGTTTACCGGCAACGATATCAATATGACCAAAGTGCAGGTCAGTGCAGAAGGGAGGCCGGTGAATGCTTTCTATGGTTATGTAACCAATGGTATTTTCCAGAACCAGCAGGAAGTCGACCGGTATGCGGTTCAGGTAGCGGGGGGGACGGCGCCCGGTGATATCAAATTCCGTGATCTGGACAATAACGGTGTGATCAATGCCGAAGACCGGACCTTTATCGGCAACCCTTTCCCTGACTGGTCGTTCTCTCTGAACAACAGCTTTGCCTATAAGAATTTCGACATGCAGCTGTTTTTCCAGGGTGTCGCCGGAAATGATATTTACAATGCCAACAGGATATGGCAGGAAAGTATGTCCGTTCCGCAGAACCAGACGAGAAAAGTGTTGGATCGCTGGACAGGGGAGGGGACAAGTAACAGCATCCCGCGTGCGGTATATAGTGATCCCAACCAGAACGTGCGTCACTCCGACCGGTTTATCGAAGACGGTTCATACCTTCGTTTGAAAAACCTTACACTGGGTTACAGGCTACCGCAATCGGTTACACAAAAAGCACAATTGAGCATGGCACGCCTCTATGTCTCATGTCAGAATTTGTTTACGCTTACCAAATATTCGGGTTTCGATCCCGAAGTAGGGGCGGGCGGTGTCGATCTCGGCACTTATCCGGTAACACGTACCATCAGTTTAGGGTTAAACATTCAATTTTAAATATTATGAAGAAGATATTCTATATAGGACTTTTGTCCGCATTGACATTGCTCGGATCATGTTCGGATTTTCTGGACAAGGTCCCTTATGAAGATCCCAGCGCCGAAGCGCTTACCGACGAAGCATCGGCCATTGCATTGGTAAACGGGGCATATCAGCCGCTTCAGCGTCCCAAGTTATACAACATGAGGATATGGACGCTGGATATTATTGCCGGAAACAGTGAAGTAGGCGCCGGAGGGGGTACCGACGGTATAGAGACCGTTACGCTGGCGAATTTTGTGGCCACGGCCGATAATGCCGCCGCACTCGATATCTGGAGAGGTCCCAATCCGGGCATATTGTACTGCAATACGGTATTGGAAAATGTGCCGGAGATGGATATCGATGAATCGTTGAAAAACCGGTCTATCGGGGAAGCAAAATTCCTTCGAGCGCACTATTACTTTATTCTGGTACAACTTTTCGGGGATGTCCCGATGACGGTCGCCACGCCGAAACCCGGAGATAACCTGCTGCAGGCACGTACCGACAGGATGACCATTTATAACGAAGTGATCATTCCTGATCTGAAGGATGCAGTAGCACTATTACCCGTCAGGGAAGAATATTCAGGGAGCGATATCGGTCGTGCATCCAAGGGAGCTGCCGCCGGAATGCTGGCAAAGGTATATCTTACGCTGGGGATGTATGAGGAATCACTGCAAATGAGTGAACTGGTCGAGAGCCTCGGTTATACCCTCAATCCCGATTACAGCGATTGCTTCGGCGGGGAGGAGAGGCATAAAAATACAGCCGAATCTCTGTTTGAGGTACAATATTACGGATTGACCAAAGCCGGATTCTGGGATGATGAAAATCAGGCGAATTGGTTAAGTACCTATATGGGACCGCGCAATACCGGATGGGTAGGCGGCGCATACGGCTGGAACCAGCCGACCCGGGAATTTGTGGATCAATACGAAGAAGGCGATCTGCGTAAAGACAAAACCATTCTGTATGAAGGAGGCCCCACTTTCGACGGCAAATCATATAAAGCCACCATGTCGAATACAGGGTACAATGTCCGGAAATTCCTTGTACCGCTGTCCGTTTCGCCCGATTACAATACGAATTCGGCAAACGTCGTCGTGTTGCGTTTTGCCGATGTGTTGCTGATGAAAGCCGAAGCATTGAACGAGTTGGGAAGAAGTGAAGAAGCGGAAGAGCCTTTGTATCAGGTACGCAGGAGAGCCGGACTGGATGACCGGAGCGATGTGGAAAATTTATCGGCCGAACAGATGAGGGAGAAGATCAGGCATGAACGCCGTATCGAATTAGCTTTTGAGGGACACCGCTGGTTCGACATGGTCCGGTGGGATAACGGCCGGTATGCATTGGATTTCCTGCATTCTATCGGGAAAATCAATGCGGCGCAGAAACACCTTCTGTTCCCTATCCCGCAAAGGGAAAGGGATGCCAATCCCAATTTAACACAGAATCAAGGATATTAATATCATAACAGTCCGGTATTTTCTTTAAAGAACCACTCATAACAAATTGATTGTCGGCATCAAACAGACATCTCAAAGAACATATTTAATTGGGTTATTAAGTGGACCTATACCGGACGATTAACGATTAAAAACGAATTTTTATGATGAAAACATATCGATTATTATTCATCCTATCGTTGCTGGCCACCGTTTTCATGCGGTGTGCCGACGATAATTATATGGAACTGGATAAAGGGAATACCCCGCTGGAAATCACCGCGTCAGTTGCTGAGATCGGACTCGATGCTGCCAACCCGACGACGGAAGCCCTGAAATTATCGTGGACAACAGGGTCCAATCAGGGAACCCATGCTGCTATCAGCTATACTTTTCAAATGGATGTGCAGGGTAATGACTTTGCCGGTGGCATCTCTCTCGATCTGGGAAGGGAAGTCTATGAGAAAATATACAGGAACGAAGAGTTGAATGAGATATTGCTCAACGATTTCGGTATTGCCGTAAATACGGAAACAGTACTGGAAGCCCGTGTCATCGCCACGATTGCGGCAGAGGGTATTGAGCCGGAGATCTCTAATGTACAGCGTATTTCGGTTAAAACGCACAAACCCATTACAAAAACGTTGTACCTGATAGGCGACGCAACGCCCAACGGATGGAGCGCGGACGATGCTACCGAAATGCGGCCTATCAACAATGTTCCTAAAGGTTTTACCTGGACCGGGTCGCTTTCACCGGGAAAATTCAAATTCATCACAACGCTGGGTGAGTTCGTCCCTTCTTACAACAAAGGGGAAAATGATACGAAACTCTATCTGCGTGAAAGTGGCGATGATCCCTACGATGAACAGTTCGAAATAACAGAATCCGGAACCTATACCGTGGCGGTGAATCTGATCACATTGGCCCTCAGCATCGTAAAAGGAGAAGGGCCGGAATACAGCGAGTTGTGGTTCGTGGGCAATCCTACCGGTTGGAATTTTGAAGTAATGACCGTAAATCCGCTCGATCCGTTCGTTTTCCATTACAATGCCGATCTTTCGACCGGCGGTGAATTCAAGATCGGAACTGCCGCGGGAAACTGGGACGCAGTCTTTTTCCGTCCCGCTGTCGATATGGCGGGCGAAGGTACGGATCTGGATGTGGACAAATGGGCCGGCGATCCTGATTATAAATGGAATATTACGGGCGGTGTATATAAAATCAAACTGGATACGCGTGATATGAAGATCAATATCGTTCCGTTCACGCCGTTCGAAATGGTATACCTCGTGGGCGATGCAACGCCCAATGGTTGGGATATCGGTAATGCCACCGCAATGACGACCACCGCTGATCCGTACAAGTTCACTTGGACCGGAGCACTGAAGGGAGGAGAATTGAAGTTTACCTGCGATAAACAAGATGACTGGAACGGCGCTTGGTTCATTGCAAACGAAGCCGATAAAACACCGACCGGACAGGAAGAACAGATGATGTATAACTATCCGGGGGCGGGAGTCGATTACAAGTGGAGGATACCAGAGGCCGGAACGTATCAGATCGAACTCGACCAGTTGAAAGAAACAGTTACCATCAAGAAACAATAAACAAACCGGAGGATCTGCCATACCCTTCATCAGGTGTGGCGGATCTCTAAAAAATATTATGATCAAAAAAATCACTTATATAATTGTCATTTATTCGCTGATATTGGCATCATGCGAAGATTATTATGACACGAAAAACGATCCGGTCACTTACGGCGATACCTACCTGAATATCGGTATTACTACCGATAAAGCCGTATATAAACCCGGGGAAACCGTACATTTTACCCTGAAAGAAAAACCGGCCGGTAACCTGAAAGTACGTTATTCGCATCTGGGAGAAGTGGTAAAGGAGGAAGCCCTGCCGGGGACAACCTGGTCATGGACTGCACCGGCCGAAGATTTCAAAGGATATATGGTTGATATTTATGAAACGGAGGAAAACGGCGAAAAGGTATATCAGAGCATAGCCGTGGATGTCTCTTCCGACTGGACGAAATTCCCCCGTTACGGTTTTCTTTCTTCTTACGGCGATATGTCCAAAGAACAAATTGCGAGGAATATCGAGACACTGAGCCGTTACCGTATCAATGGGATACAATTCTATGACTGGATGTACGACCATCATCGTCCATTGGCCGGCACCGTGGAAAATCCGCTGGCGTCCTGGCCCGACCTTATCGGACGCACCAACTATTTGTCTACGGTAGAGGGATATATCGATGCTGCGCATGACAGGGGAATGAATGCGATGTTTTACAACCTGGCGTTCGGTGCGCTGAGCAATGCCGCATCGGATGGGGTAAAAGAGGAGTGGTATATCTTCAGGGATGCCAACCGTTCCGATAAGGACAATCACCACCTCGATCCCCCTTTCCGCAGCAGCATTTACCTGACCAATCCCGGCAATCCGGGATGGCAGGCCTATCTGGCCGCACGCCACAAAGATGTGTACAGTGTATTCGGGTTCGACGGCTACCATATCGACCAGTTGGGGAACCGGGGAACGGTATATGATTATAATGGCAACGAAGTGAAACTGGATGAAACGTATGCACCGTTCATTGCCGCCATGAAACAGGCCGACCCCGGCAAACGGCTGGTGATGAACGCGGTCAGCCAATACGGGCAGAGCCATATTGCCCAGGCTGATGTCGATTTTCTCTATACCGAAGTGTGGGACGAAAGCAAGACCTTTGAACAATTGGCGCAGGTGATCCTTGACAACAACGCCTATTCAGATAACCGGAAACAAACCGTGCTTGCCGCTTATATGAACTATGCCCGGTCGAACAGTGCAGGATATGTGAACAGGCCGGGTGTATTGCTGGCCAACGCGGTGATATTCTCTTTCGGAGGTGCACACCTTGAACTGGGTGAACATTACCTGGCAAACGAATATTTCCCGAACTCGAACCTGCAAATGAAGAGCGAACTGAGGCAGGATTTGATCCGTTACTACGATTTTCTTGTGGCTTACCAGAACCTTTTGCGCGACGGAGGCACGTTTGCATCGTTTGAAGTGCAATCGGCCGACGAAAATGTCCGGGTAGAGAACTGGCCGGCGTCACAGGGAGCAGTGGCCGTTACCGGCAAAAAATTTACCGGCAGGGATGTGATCCATCTTCTTAATTTTTCCGATGCCAATTCTATGGAATGGAGGGATACCAATGGAATCCAAAAAGAGCCCACGGAAGTTGCCGATGTGGAGATTACAGTCACCGTGGATAATCCGGTGAAAAACGTTTGGTTCGCTTCCCCCGATCTGAACGGAGGGGTATCCAATACACTTGACTTCACGCAAGAAGGCAACGAAGTCAGATTGACGCTTCCGGCCTTGAAATATTGGGACATGATCGTCCTCGAGTATTTGTAATTCAATAAAACAAGTTGATGAAGTATTTACAATTTATCCTATTGCTTATCCTTTTCATTCCTTTCGCCTTGTCCGCGCAACAAAGCGGCAAAGCGAAAGAGACTACCTTTTATACGAAAGAGGGGAACAGGATCGTATTCAATGCAGATGACGGATCGAAGTTCTCACTCGAGATTCTTAGTAGTTCTGTCGTAAAAGTCTGGTTTGACCCTGCCGGGACATTCGTCCGCCACAACGGATCGTTTGCTGTTGTCAATGAAGACCTTGAAGATATAGGGGAGATAAACGTGAACGATGAACCGTTGTGCTACGAGATCTATACGTCCAAACTTCGCATCCGGCTGAATAAAAATCCGATGCAGTTACAGATCTTCGACAAATGGCAAAAACTGGTGTTCAGCGATTTTAAGGAGATCGGGCACGTGTCGGACTCAACAGCGAAAAAAGCCTATAAAATGCTGCGTAGCGACGAGCAATTTTTCGGTCTGGGTGAAAAGGCCGGGCCGCTCAACCGCCGCGGACGGGCATACAAGATGTGGAACAGTGACCGTCCGTGCTACAGTACGACCGAAGATCCGCTTTATAAGAGCATCCCGTTCTTTATGAGCAGTTACCAGTACGGTATTTTTCTGGATAATACCTACAAGACCGAATTCAAATTCGGTACGGAATCCGAAGAATATTACTCGTTCGAGGCGCCGGACGGAGCATTTGTCTATTACTTTATCTTCGGGAAAGATTATAAGGATATCCTGAGTCAGTATATCACGCTGACGGGCCAGCCGATCATGCCGCCAAAGTGGGCGCTCGGTTTTGCACAAAGCCGTGGCCTTTATACCAAGGAGGCACAGGCACTGGAAGTGGCTGCCGAATTCCGTAAACGGGAGATACCTGTCGATATCATTTATCAGGATATCGGCTGGACCCAGTATTTGCAGGATTTCGAATGGCGCAAAGGGAATTACACCAACCCGAAGCAAATGCTCTCTACATTGAGTCAACAGGGTTTTAAAGTGATCCTTTCACAGGACCCGGTGATCTCTCAAGCCAATAAGAAGCAATGGGAAGAAGCCGACAGGCTCGGTTATTTCGTAAAGGATGTCCGTACCGGTAAATCATATGATATGCCCTGGCCATGGGGCGGCAACTGCGGGGTAGTTGATTTTACCATTCCCGAAGTAGCCGACTGGTGGGGCGAGTCCCAGCAAAAGCCGCTGGACGACGGAGCACATGGTTTCTGGACGGATATGGGCGAGCCGGCATGGAGTAACGAGGAAGACCCCGACCGCCTCTACATGCAGCACCATACCGGGATGCACGACGAGATCCATAATGTATACGGCCTGACCTGGGATAAAGTAGTGAAAGAGCAATTCGAAAAAAGGAATCCCGGCAAACGGGTGTTCCAGATGACCCGAGCGGCCTATGCAGGACTTCAGCGCTATACCTTCGGCTGGAGCGGCGATAGCGGGAACGGTAATGATGTCCTCGAAGGGTGGGGACAATTACAGAATCAGGTGGCCGTGGGTATTTCCGCCGGATTGGGAGGAATACCGTTCTGGGCGACCGATATTTCCGGTTATTGCGGCGATATCAGCGATTATCCCGCAATGGCCGAATTATACACCCGGTGGATGCAGTTCGGTATATTCAACCCGCTGAGCCGGGTGCACCACGAAGGCGACAATGCCGTAGAACCATGGATGTTCGGCGAGGTGGCCGAGAAGAACAGTAAAGCAGCTATCGAACTGAAATACCAGCTTTTCCCTTATTTGTACACCTATGCCCGCGAGGCGCATGATACCGGATTACCTGTTATGAGGGGCCTATTCATGGAGTATCCCTACGATGAACAAGCCGTAAAGGTCGAAGACCAATTCCTCTTCGGTGAAGAATTACTTGTGGCGCCCGTGCTGAAAAAGGGAGAGCGGGTAAAACGGCTCTATCTGCCCGAAGGCGAATGGATTGATTTTAACGATAAGAAAACCGTTTACCTTGGTGGTCAGCAAATTGCCTATCGTACACCTTTGAACGTAATCCCCCTGTTCGTAAAGAAAGGATCCATCATCCCCATGATGCCCGTGATGCAATATATCCACGAAAAGAAAGACTATCCGCTGTTTGTCCATATTTTCCCGGATTATGAAGATGAAACAGCCGAATTCGAACTCTATGAAGACGACGGCGAGAACCTCGATTACCTCGGGGACATTGCTTCCAGGACCCGGTTTACCTGTACCACGCTTTCCAACGGGTACCGTACGGTGGTGGAACCGTCAGACAACGGGTTCAGGCAATCGGATAAAAGGAATATTATCCTTGTCTGTCATCTGGAAGAAATGCCGGGTTCGGTTACCGTAAACGGGAAGACAGTCAAAAAAACGGATGATGCGTCCATCGCCCGGAAAGCGGAAACCGATGTCTCGTCGATAGAATGGTCGTGGAGCGATCAATCGAAAGAGTGCCGGGTGAAAATACCCGATCAAAGAAAAGAGATAACTGTAATATTAGCTAATTGAACTTTCGCAGGTGTCACGATCGCGGCTAAATACTTCATTAAGAATGATTTGAGACCTATTCACGATTCGCAGGCTATCTGATAAATAACTCGCTGCGCTCAAACAGCTTATCAGATTACGCCTGTTTCATCGAACGGGTTCCCCACAAACCATTCACATGTTCCATATTTAGCTGCTTACTTCTTGCTGATAAACTTGCGAATAAAGAATCAATTGTATCAAAGAACTATAAGAGACAAATGCTCACACAAAAACATGGTTAACATGTCTTGTGTCTTGATTCTTGGCTCTTGCGTCTAAATTTTAAATGTATGAAGAAAATATATATTCTATTGCACTTCTGCCTGATCGCGGGAATCATGACTGCACAGGATTTGAGATCGCCGAATGGTGATCTGGAGATGAATTTTTCGGTCGATCAGCAGGGAACACCGGTTTATACCCTGAAATATAAAGGGAACACGGTAGTAAATCCCAGTAAATTGGGTCTCGAATTGATCGGGAGCGATAAGGTGGAGTTTGGCGCTGAAATAAATAGGGAGAAAGATCCTCAAACATCACTGTACGACGGATTCAGTGTGTCCGATGTGCAGAATAGTACTTTCGACGAGACATGGGAGCCGGTATGGGGCGAAACCAAAGAGATCCGCAATCACTATAATGAGATGGCGGTAACGCTCACTCAGAAAGCTACCGACCGTAATATGATTATCCGGTTTCGTTTGTTTGACGACGGGCTGGGCTTTCGTTACGAATTTCCCCAACAAAGGAATCTGGTCTATTTTGTCGTGAAAGAAGAGCTGACGCAGTTCGGTATGACGGGAGACCATACGGCTTACTGGATCCCCGGTGATTATGATACACAGGAGTATGACTATCATATTTCCAGATTATCGGAAATCAGAGGTATCAACGAAGGTGGAAGGCAGGAGAACCTGTCCCAGACCGGATTTTCAGACACGGGTGTGCAGACGGCATTGCAACTGAAAACAGCCGACGGTATCTATATCAACCTACATGAAGCAGCATTGATCAATTATGGAGCCATGCACCTGAACCTGGATGACCGGAACTTCATCTTCCAGTCATGGATTACACCCGATGCCAACGGAGCAAAAGGATATCTGCAAACCCCGTGTACAATTCCCTGGCGTACCATTATCGTAAGCGATGATGCCCGCGATATCCTCGCATCCGATATCACGTTGAATCTCAATGAACCGTCCAAGATTGAGGATACTTCATGGATCAAACCGATGAAATATGTCGGCGTATGGTGGGAAATGATTACCGGAAAAAGCGAATGGTCCTATACCTATGATTTGCCAAGTGTCCATATCGGTGTGACGGATTATTCCAAAGTGAAGCCGCACGGGCGGCACGGTGCTACTACGGAGAATGTGAAAAGATACATTGATTTTGCAGCAAAGCACGGGATCGACGGTGTACTGGTGGAAGGCTGGAATATCGGATGGGAGGATTGGTTCGGCAATTCGAAAGATTTTGTGTTCGATTTTCAAACGCCGTACCCCGATTTCGATATAGATGAGATATACCGCTATGCCCAGAGTAAAGGCGTGCAGATGATCATGCATCATGAAACGTCGTCTTCCGTCCGCAATTACGAACGCTATCTCCATAAAGCGTACCAACTGATGAACAAGTACGACTACCCCGCCGTAAAGAGCGGTTATGTGGGCGATATTATTCCCCGCGGTGAAAACCACTACAGTCAATGGATCAATAACCATTACCAGTATGCAATTGAAAAAGCGGCAGAGTATAAGATCATGGTCAATGCGCATGAAGCCGTGCGCCCCACCGGTCTTTCCCGAACCTGGCCCAACTTGATCGCCAACGAGTCGGCACGGGGAACGGAGTACCAGGCCTTTGGCGGCAGCAAGCCGAATCACGTAACAGTGCTGCCTTTCACACGCATTATCGGAGGGCCGATGGACTATACCCCGGGTATTTTCGGAATGGATATATCAAAACTTAACCCCAACAACCAGTCGCATTGTAATTCGACCATCGCCAACCAACTGGCACTGTACGTCACCATGAGCAGTCCGCTGCAAATGGCGGCCGACCTGCCGGAAAATTACGAACGATTCCCCGATGCTTTCCGGTTCATCAAAGACGTAGCATTGGATTGGGATGAAAGCATATACCTCGAAGCCGAACCGGGAGAATACATTACCGTTGCCCGAAAAGCCAAAGGCATAGATAACTGGTTCGTCGGCAATACTGCGGGGAACAACCCGTTTACTTCTAAAATCGCATTCGATTTTCTGGATCCGGGCAAGCAATATGTTGCCACGATCTATGCTGATGCCAAAGATGCTGATTATAAAACCAACCCGCAGGCATATACTATCCGCAAGGTAGTAGTAACCAGTAAATCCAGATTGAATCAGGCTTCCGTCCCGGGAGGTGGTTTTGCCATCAGCCTGTTTCCGGTAACGGACAAAGCACAAACCAAAGGATTGAAGAAATTATAAATAATTTGGGCCAATGCTGAATTGACCTCAAAATAGTAGAGCCCGGTATTGTACGGGGCTCTGCTATTTTATAATTATTGTTTTTGATATCCGGGAAATAACGACTTTTCCCAGAATCTTAGCTTTTTACTATCTCTTTACTGCCTCTACGTTATATCCCAACTTTCGTAATCCTTCGATCAGTCCCTCATCACCTGGTAAATGCAGGCATCCGACGGCAATAAATGAGGATTTTTCTTCCATGACAGACGGTAATTTTTCTAACCATTTCCGGTTGCGGTCACCGTTCAGCGCATTGTCTTCTTCTTCCGTAGAGGGACAGGGATCATCGGGTGTCTCCTTTTCGTACAACTGGTGCAGGGTTTCGATATCTTGCGCATGGTAAGCTGCCTGAAATTCATCCATCTGCTCTTTCAAGAGTCCCGGATGTTTTACCATACAGATCAACATCTCGGCCTGACGCTCCAATGACTGTAAATTCAGCAGTACGTCGATCTGATCTTCGGCTGTCTCCAAACCCATCACAGGACGCGAACGTTTCAGCGCCTCTTCCTGGAAATATTGATCCAGATTCTTCTCCGAAGTTACCGAAGGATAATATTGCTGATAGAGGGAGA
Organism: uncultured Proteiniphilum sp.; assembly: GCF_937873925.1. Taxonomy (GTDB): domain Bacteria; phylum Bacteroidota; class Bacteroidia; order Bacteroidales; family Dysgonomonadaceae; genus Proteiniphilum. The sequence goes on from NZ_CALNAT010000046.1 coordinate 50,136, forward strand.
GGGAAATCAAATTGGACAGCATTGCCGGTTTAAGTTGTCCCAATTGATTGAGACCAACCCCTACCAGGGCGTGGAGCATGCTGTCCAGCAGTGCCGCATCCTCAGGAGAAAACAGTGTCTGGTAGGTTACTTCCGGGGGCATGAGGCCTTCGCCCATGATCTTCCTCTGCATTTCTGTCATATTGCCCATATCGAGTTCACCCACTGTCTGTTCCGTTTCTTCAAAAGCAGCGTCAATTCCGTGGATACTATCCAGGAAGGAGATCGGCACAAGGTGATGTGTACCGAAAAGATAAGAGGGTTTCTCCAGCCCGTTCCCCGATATTTTCCACAGCAGTGAGTTCCCTTTTTCGTTCGATACTCCGGAGGAGCAGGAAAGTAATAAAAATAGAATCGTTAAAACGACGAGCCCTTTTTTGTAATTCATGAGTAATTATTTAGTGAACTTTATATTTACCGGTGCAGTTTTGCGAAATTGGCATCCGGAGTATTCCCTAAATGGCTCTTCTCTTTGCCCAGACCCAGAAAGTCGAACAGGATCCAGAAGATCGTAAAAGAGGGTATCACGTCGGTAACCGGCAGTAATTCTTCAATGAAGGTGATCAGTGAGGTATATTTCCCTTTTCTCTCCCCGAACATCTTATAACT